>CAYPUR010000260.1:0-6744 GCA_964413865.1 uncultured Verrucomicrobiota bacterium | reverse complement strand
CCCGGGTCCGGGAGTTTAAAGTGCGCGGAAAACCTCTGCTCTTCAACACGCGCCCGGCGATCATGGGGGTCATCAACCTGTCAGCCGAATCCTGGTATCGCGAAAGCGTCTGCCTCGACTCCGCGCGCGCGATTCATCGCGCCCAGGTGATGCACGCCCAGGGGGCCGACCTGGTGGATGTGGGAGCGGAGTCGACCCTGTCATATGCCGCGCGTGTGGACGACGCGCTGCAGAACAGCCGGTTGCTGCCCGTGGTGCGGGCCCTGAACGCCGGCGGCATCCCTGTCTCGGTCGAGACGTACCAGCCCGATGTGGCGCGGGCCTGTCTGGACGCCGGCGCGTCCGTGCTGAACCTGACCGGGACCGCGCGGACGGAAGAGGTATTCCGGATGGTCGCGGCCCACGACGCGGCGGTGATCATATGCTACGTGCAGGGTCCCAACGTCCGCGAGGTGGGGGACTTCGATTTCAGCCGGGATCCGACGGATCAGATGTACGAGTTCTTCGCCCGGCAGACGGAGATTGCGACGCGCAACGGCGTCGAGAAGATCTTCATCGATCCCGGCCTCGGGTTCTACTACCGCAACCTCCAGGACAGCGCGGTGCGGGTGCAGCATCAGATGCGCGTCTTCCTCAACACCTTTCGATTGCGCGCGCTGGGCTTCCCGGCCTGCCACGCCCTGCCGCACGCCTTCGAGTACTTCGCCGAGGAAGTGCGGTCGGCCGAGGCGTTCTTCGCGGTCCTGGCGCTGCTCGGACGGACCGATCTGCTGCGGACGCACGAGGTGCCGCGGGTCAAGGCGGTGCTCGAGACCATGCGGGTCTACTGATCCTCCGGCCTGTGTTCGAACTCGTTTCCCCCTTTGCCCCTGCCGGCGACCAACCGCAGGCCATCGCGCACTTGGTTGCGGCCCTGCGCGCGGGTGTGCCGCACCAGACGCTCGTGGGTGTGACGGGCTCAGGAAAGACCTTCACCATCGCGAACGTCATCCGGGAGGTGAATCGCCCGACGCTGGTAATTTCCCACAACAAGACCCTCGCGGCGCAGCTTTACGCCGAATTCAAAAGCTTCTTTCCCCGAAACGCCGTCGAGTACTTCGTCAGCTATTTCGACTATTACCAGCCCGAGGCCTATATCCCGCGCACCGACACGTTCATCGAGAAGGACTCGAGCCGGAACGAGGAGATCGAACGGCTGCGGCTCTCGGCGATGAGCTCGTTGTTCGCCCGGCGCGACGTGATCGTTGTGGCGAGCGTGTCGTGCATCTACGGGATCGGGAGCAAGGAGGACTACGAGGCGATGGTGATCCCCTTGCGCGTCGGCCAGGAGATCACGCGCGACCAACTCCTCGGACGCCTGGTCGAGATCCTCTACACCCGCAACGACGTCGCTTTCGAGCGCGGCCAGTTCCGTGTCCGAGGCGACACCGTCGAGCTCTGCCCCGCCTATGCGGAGGACGCGCTGCGACTCGAGTTCTTCGGGGATCAGATCGAGCGGTTGACCCGGTTCGATCCCCTGAGCGGGCGCAAGACCGAGGAACTTGACGCCGTGACCATCTACCCGGCGGGGCAATTCGTCACCCCCATGGAAAGCATACGCCGGGCGATCCTGTCCATCCGCGAGGAGTTGACCGACCGGATCGCGTGGTTCGAGGCGCGCGGCAAGCTCCTCGAAGCCCAGCGGATTAAGATGCGCACGGAATACGATCTCGAGATGATGGAGGAGATGGGTTTTTGCTCGGGCATCGAGAACTACTCGCGCCACATCGCGGGCCGCCCCCGGGGATCGCGTCCGTGCACGCTGCTCGACTTCTTGCCGGAGGATTTCGTGATGGTGATTGACGAATCGCACGCCACGATTCCCCAGATCGGCGGGATGCACGCGGGGGACCAGTCCCGCAAACGCGTGCTGGTCGAGCACGGCTTTCGCCTGCCGAGCGCCTTGGACAACCGTCCGCTGAGCTTCAGCGAATTCCAGTCGTTGCAGCGGCAGACGATTTACGTGAGCGCGACGCCCGGGACGCAGGAGCTGACATGGTCCCAGGGGCGCCAGGCCGAGCTCATTGTCCGGCCCACCGGCCTCCTCGATCCGAAGATCACGCTCAAGCCGCTCAGGGGACAGATCGACGACCTGATCGAGGAATCGCGCCAGCGGGTCGAGCGCAAGGAGCGCGTGCTTGTCACGACCCTGACCAAACGCACCGCCGAGCAATTGACCGATTACCTGCGCGACATCGGGATCCAGGTGCGATACCTGCACAGCGAGATCGACGCGATCGAGCGGGTCGAGATTCTGCGGGCGCTGCGGAAGGGCGAGTTCGACGTGCTCGTGGGCATCAATCTCCTGCGCGAGGGGCTCGACTTGCCCGAGGTCTCGCTGGTGGCGATCCTCGATGCCGACAAGGAAGGCTACCTCCGCTCGACCACCAGCCTGATCCAGACCGCCGGCCGCGCCGCCCGCCATTTGAACGGCGAGGTGATTCTCTACGCGGACGTCCGGACGCAGAGCATTCAGAGATTTCTCGACGTGTCCGAGTACCGCCGCGGGAAGCAGGAGGCCTACAACCGCGAACACAACATCACGCCGCGAAGCGTCAGCCGCGCCGTCGAGGAGAGCCTCTCGTCACGCCGGGAAAAGGCCGGCCAGGCCACCGTGCTGTTGCGCGAAGGCGGCGGCGATTTCGACGTGACGGAAACGATTCGCGAGATCGAGACCGACATGCTCGAAGCGGCAAACAACCTCGAGTTCGAAAAGGCCGCGCTCCTGCGGGACCAGATTCGCGAGCTGAAGCGCCAATACGGATCCGCCCCGGCCGAAGCAGCCTCGACGGCCCAAACAACCGGCCGAGTGAGCTACCGCCGGCCCAAGAGCCGTGGCAACCGGCGTTGACTGGCATTCCAGGGAATCCACACCGCGCGGCGCGGGCGTCCCCATGCACTCCCCCGTGCGATCCCGGCACACCACTCCAAACCGGCACGTTTCTGGGATCACCGATCACGGCCGCCCGGCGTGCTCGATGATAAAGTCCACGATCGGAGTCGGGTCGGCCAGTCCGTGCGGATGGTGACCCACTCCAGGTTTAGGGATCAGCGTGATGCTGCCCCCCAGCTCGCGGTAGCGCTTGGCCACCAACCCGGTGTTCTCGTCCGCTGGAACGACGGTGTCAGCGTCGCCATAGACGTGCAGCAGCGGGATCCGAGCCTCGGCAAGCGGACGGAGATTGTCGACAGGATTGCCTCGGTAGGCCACCGCCTCGGCGTCCGACTGAAAGCCGTAGGCCTTGAGTAGTTTCTCCCACTCGGCTGCGCTGCCATCGCCGCGGCCCAACCCTTTGACTGTGCCGCCAGGCCAGCTCTTGAAATCGCAAACGGCCGCATCCGCATACACGCAGGCCGCCTTGTCCGGATTGGCCGCGGCCCAGTTGTAGCAGTAAAGGCCGCCTCGGCTCAGTCCGATCAGAGCGACCTTCCTGGCCAGCTTGTATTCGGTTGTCAGGACCTCGTGAAAGGCCGTCCATGCCGCGACTGCAGCCGGGCTCCCGAACAGGTCGGGCACTCCCAAATACGCGAGGTGGAAACCGCGCGCAACAAGTCCGATATCCGCATTGGCGAAGGCGCCAAAGAACTCGCCGCGCCAGGTCCAGGGTCTCCCCGGACGCGGCTCGCGCGGCACAACCACGATCGCCGGCTTGCCCGCGAACTCGAAATCGTAACGGTCGAATCCCTCCCATCGGGTGCGCTGGCCGGGAAACGGAGGCGCCAGAGCGCGGATTTGCCCGTCCAGTGCGGCTGCGCGTTCCTCGGCCTCAGTGAGCGGAAGTCCGCGGGGCATTCCCGGCCGCGCGTGGCCGATGGCGGTGAGCATCGCGTCCTTGAGCAAAGCCTGGCGCTCCGCGATCAGCTTGAACATCTCGGAGCCGCGCGGATGCGCTTCGAGCATGGCATCCGTCGTTTCGAGGCTCGCAATGTCGTCCGGTGCGCCCAGGGCGAGGAGGATCTCACGCGCCACGATCCAGTGTCCCGTCGCGCCGATGTGCACGCCATCGTCTGCCAGGCGGTAAGCCGGCTCACGCGCACGGCGGGCGGAGAGATGCCGGTTCATGGGGCCGTGGACGTCGGCCACCTCCCAGCCGAGGGATCGCTGCGCCAACAGCCAATCGGAGTACCGGTCGAGCACCTCGTTGTAGCCGACAAACGGGCGTCGATACTCGTCCAGTCCGGACGGCAGCGTCCGGTCTCGGATCGGCTCGGGATCGAACGTGGGCGGGGTGACATGGAGCAGGCGCGCGCCCGCCGCAAGCACCCGCTCGCGCAACCGCCGTTGTCCATTTTGAAACCTGGCGAACCGCTCCTGGCCAAGCGGGTAATAGATGCCGTCGTTCATGCCGTAGCAGGCGAGAACCAGGTCCGGCTTCGTCTCGGCCAGCACACGGTCGAGCCGTTCGTGCAAGTCAGGCCTGGGGAATTGCCCGTCAGCATGACCCGGCTCGGAAAGCCCCGAAACCGTCTCGCTCGGCAGACCGAGATTGAGCCACTCGATCCGGCGGCCGGGGTGGCGGGTGAGGGTGTAGGCTTCGAGTCCGGCAACATAACCTCCGCCGTAGGTGATGCTGTCCCCCAAAACCACGACACGCCGCACGCCCTGGAGAAAATCGCTCTCGGCCTCCGATGAAAGACCGGAGAACGCAAGAAGAACCAGCGACCCGAGGACGAAACATGCGTGCCGACACAGCGCCCCTTTCATCCTTGTTCACCACTTTCACCCAGCAATTCCCCGACAGCCCGCTCGATTGCCTGGTCCGACGTCAGGACGGGCGTCCAGCCGAGTTGACGCAGCCGTTCGATCGAGTACTGAAACCGCGGCACGTCTCCCGGCCAACCCTGCGCGCCGCCCGTGTAACGGATGGCCGCGCCGGGAGCCGCCGCGCGGACCACGATCTCCGCAATCCGCGACACGATGCTCGCTGTGCCGTCGGTACCGATGTTGTAGCAATTGAGCCTGTCACACCCCCGGTCGACGACGAACAGCATCGCGTCGACCAACTCGGACACATGCAGATAGGGCTTCTCCTGCCTGCCATCGCCCAGAACTTCGAGCACGGCGGGATTGGCCCGCAGTTTCTGAAGCAGATCGAAAATCACCCCGTGCGTTCCCCGGCTCCCGACCACGTTGGGGAACCGAAGAATCCACGCCCGTTCGAGATGGGTCTCGAGCCCGGCTGAGACCGCCCCTTCCGACGCCAGCTTCATCGCGCCGTAGTTCGAGACGGGAAAGCACGGCCCGCTCTCCTCATCCAGCCGGCCCGGCCGCATGCCGTAAATGGCCGAACTCGAAGAGAACGCAAGCCGGCGCACATCGAGTGCGCGCATCAGCTTGAGGACGGTAAAGGTGGTGAGAAACGTATGCTCGAAATCGACCTGCGGATCGAGCGCTCCCGCCCGGATATCCGAGTTGGCGGCCAGATGCCAGACCGTGTCAATCGGCCGGCGCGCCTGGAAATCCCGCAGGCGTCGCAGATTGGTCTCGTAGTCGTTGACATCGGCTTCAATGAAGCTGAATTCAGCGTGCTGGAAGGCCTTCCGCAGGTTGGACGTTCGACCGAGCCGCAGGTTGTCCATGCCGAGGACCCCCCACCCGCGTTCCAGCAGTCGGTCCACCAAGTGACTGCCAATGAACCCCGCCGCGCCGGTCACCCATGCCGTTTTGGATCGTGTCGTCAATGCCGCAAATGCAATCGGTCGCAGGCGCCTTTGTCAACCGCCTAACCGAGGCCCCGATGACCGCCTAACCCTCCGCTTTGACGCTCGTCTGTTTGACGGGCACCAGCTTCTTGCTGGGGTAACCTGCAACCGTCTCGCCGCGCGCGCGCAACGACTCCGCCAGGGCGTGCTTGAACTCCTCCGGCGCGCCGTCCATCGCCCCCCGCAGAGCTCCGGTGGCCTGGCTGCCGGGAACACGCGTCAGCGCGCACCGCGCATCCTCCCGCACCTCGGCGTCGGCCAGGAGCGCGGCCATGGGACCGACCGCGGCGGCATCGCCGATTTCGGACAACATCCAAACGGCGTGCCGGCGCGCGTTGGCGTTGGAATGGCTCAGGAGTTTGATCAACTCGGCCTCGACCGCCTTGCGCTCCGCATTCGCCCCGGGGCGGCCGGCATGCCTGACGATCTTCTCGATGGCGCGCTTGGCCGATCGGGCGATCTCGAAGTGGGGGTCGGACATGACGTCCGCCAGGGGCGCCACGGCAGGCGCGCCCGCCGGTCCGGCGCCCTGCCAAGCGGGGCCGCGGACGGCATCCTCGGCGCTCTTGATCGTTGCAACCAGGTCGTTGACGGCCGCGGCGGAGGCGGCCGCGGCGGAGGTGGCGCCAGCGAGAACAACCGCGGCAGCGGTGAGAGTGGTGTCTTTCTTCATGGTGTGAGTCATTGATTCAGAGGGCGGGAAACAGGCGGTCAGAGCGCATACGGGAAACGTTGCGGACGGCTCATCAGGCGGCGGGCGGCTTCGTCTCCGACGATTTCCTGCCGCATCGGATCCCAGGCGAGCTTCCGTCCGACGATGAGTGAGAGGTTGCCGAGCACGCACAGGAAGGCCGTCGCGACGCCCCCCTCGATGTTCATGATGGTCTTGCGTCCGGTCTTGATGCCCTCGAACCAGTCCTCGTGGTGATCGAATCGGGGGCTCTTGGGGACATCGACGCCCCCGGCCGGCTTATGGAACTCCACCGCCTTCTTTTCGGTGTA
>CAYPUR010000259.1:5592-6764 GCA_964413865.1 uncultured Verrucomicrobiota bacterium | reverse complement strand
GCCCGAGTGGAGGGTGGAAACTGGGCAACAGAGTGTCGCCGCACCCTCGAAGCTTCGGAGACGTCCCGAACCTCATTCCCCCCTGTGCGGGCGCGGTTTTGCCAGAGCTCGGATTTCGTTGTCATCTTCCCGGTGGTGAGAGATCCGAGTTAGGGCATTCCCAGCAGAAACGCCCGGAGCTCGGCGAGCTTGTCGGTGTTGATCAAGTCAACCCCGGCGGCATGATGGACCCGCCAGATGGGCTCGATATCCGGACCGCCCCAGAAACGGACGCGCCGGCCCTGCGCGTGGGCGCGTTGGAGAAGGTCGGCCAGCCTCTGCGCCTCTCCGGGCGGCATTTCCCCCTGGCCGCGCCAGGAGAAGCGGGCGCGCCAGTTCTCGCTGATCCAGGGAACGAGGCGCGCGCTCGACGTTCCATCCAGGTCCGGCAGGCGTCCGTCGATGGCGGCCCGGCGGAGCGCTGAACGGGGAGAGTTGCCGCTCAAGACGATCGTGACCGCGTTGGTCTCCGTGCGGTCTGCCGCGAAGACCGTGAGCATCTCGGCGTATTCGTTGAGCACCGGCGCCAGTGCCGACCACGTCGCATCCGCCGGCGTCTTGAAATCGATCAGGAGGAAGAACTCGGGTCCGTCCGGAAAGACGCGTCCATGATTGGACCGGACGCGGTCTTGCAGGGGGTCGAGATAGAGCGCCTGGAGTGTACGTTTGGGATCGACGCGTGCGCGGTCATGGGCCACGAGCAACTGGTCGGCGATCGCGTAGATGTCGGCCTCGACACTGCAGAATCCGTGCTCGAGGGCATCCAGCAGGGGGCGCGGATGCTCGTAATCGTTGTGGCTGTGGGCGCGGGGGAGGGGAGGCGCGGCGGGTTTGTCGTCCGCGTTCGCCCAGAACAATCCGCCTGCCAACAATGCGGGGAGAAGCGAGTTCACGAGGCGAATGATCTCGCCGACGGGCTTGGGAGTCGATCTCCGAGTTCCGAGTGAGGGCAGGCTCGGGGCGTCGGAGACGCACTTGGAGGGCCGAGCCCCGCGGGGCCCTCAGGTCAGGGCGATTGTGTCCAGGGACTCTCCGGCAGCCGCGGGGTTTGTCTCCGCGCGTTTTTTGCATGGGTGCATGGGTATTTGGCCTGAGCTTCAGGGCGCGAAGATTTTTGTGGCGCTTTGCGGGTT
>CAYPUR010000259.1:0-5582 GCA_964413865.1 uncultured Verrucomicrobiota bacterium | reverse complement strand
TGTCTGGTACATTCACGCGCCTTTCGCCGGGAACCGCTGGTGCCGGCGTGAGTTAACCAATTGCGAATCATCACTTTGACCGATTCTTTGGCGTGACTGCGAAAAAGCGTACGAAGAAGAAGGCCGCGGCGCCGGCCAACAGCAAAGGCCGCGCGGTAGGCACGGCCAGCGCGGCATCGATTCTGGGGATCAAACCTGTCGTGCAGACCGGGAAGAGCCTGTTTGGGGTTCGGCCGGAGTGGCAGAAATACTACAGCCACCTGATCGATCTGCGGGATCGTCTGCGCCGGCAGATGAGCGGGCTCGCCAAGGAATCCGCCGAAGAAATGGACAGTTTCAGTCTGCACATGGCGGATTCGGGGACGGACAATTTCGACCGGGATTTTGCGTTGAGCCTGCTCTCGTCGGATCAGGATGCCGTGTACGAGATCGAGGAGGCGCTCAAGCGCATCCAGCGGGGAACCTACGGGGTCTGCGAGCTGACGGGAAAGAACATTCCGAAGGCGCGCCTGGAAGCGATTCCCTGGACGCGTTTCACGGTCGAGGCCCAATCTCAACTCGAACGCGAGGGCGCCTTGCGCCAGCGGCGACTTGGGGCCCTGGGCACGATCGACACGGTCGGACCCGCCGAGATCGAAGAGGAAGCCGACGAGGAAGAGAAGTCGGCCAAAGAGAAGGAATAGCTGACTCATATGCCGCGAGAACTTGTCACAATCGAGTGCACCGAAGCGCGAAAAGAGGGGAAGCCCCCGTCCCGCTACACCACCACCCGGAACAAGAAGACCCAGACTGAGAAGATCGAGTTGAAGAAGTACAATCGTTTTCTCAGGCGCCACACCCTCCACCGGGAGATCAAGTGAGATTTTAATATGCCACGCAAGACACATCTCGAACGGCCTTCAGGCGGACGCGGCGGGCGCGGCGGGCGCGGTGGACGCACGCGCGGCGGGACGCGCGAGGCGCGGGTTCCGCGCCCCAAGCCGAAGATCGATTTTACTGCCGACTCTCTGGACTACCGCAACGTCAATCTGTTGAAGCAGTTTGTGACGGATGCCGGACGCATCCTGCCGCGCAAGTACACGGGGCTGCCGGCGCACTATCAGCGCCGGCTCACCCTCTCGATCAAGCGGGCTCGACAGATGCTTCTGATGAAGTAGCTCGAAGGTCTGCCGGGATGGTGCCGGGCTGTCGTTCGGGTGTGTCTTCCTGTCGCGCGTTGCGTTGTGTTTGGAGGCAGTGCGGTTGGATGAGGACGGCGCGCCCTTGGCGCGTGTTTGGGAAAGTTTGACCGCGGGCGGTGGCGCCAGCATGCGCGCCAGCCCCCGGGGGGGGGTATGGATGCGACAGCGCTGCGCAAGGGATTTCACCGTGTTCGAATTCGGGTGGACAAGAGAGGGCGCTCCTCTTTTAACAATGCATTTCGCCGGGCAGTCGCCCGCGAAACAGACCGAGTGAGCCATGAGCAACGGCAAGAGTAGAGCGGCGGCGGGTGGCGGAAAGCCGTCGCAAGCGCCCGTCAGCCCGGGCGGGTCCAAGGACCGCCCGGCGTCGATCCCCCCTGGATCGTCGCTTTTCCGGAGAGTGGACTGGGTGACCTTCGGTGTGACGACGCTGATCACACTGCTGGCGTATCTTTGCACGCTGGCGCCGGATCTGACGCTCGAGGACTCCGGCGAGTTGGCGGTTGGATCCTTCTACGCAGGCGTGCCGCACGCCCCGGGCTATCCGATCTGGACGATTTACTCGTGGCTGTTCACGGTCCTGCTGCCCTTTTCCAACGTGGCATGGCGGGTGGCGGTGTCGTCGGCGCTGGCGGCGGCCTTTGCCAATGGGCTGCTGGGGCTGATCGTCTCCCGCGGCAGCAGCATGATGATCGAGAGCATCGAGGAGTTGCGGAGCATTGAGCGCCGTTGGGAGAACGCCCTCTGCGTGGTATCCGGATTCACCGCCGCCATTCTGATCGGCTTCAACGGCTTCATGTGGAGCCAGGCGGTGATTGTCGAGGTGTACACGCTGAGCGTTCTCTCGCTCATGGGGGTGCTGGTCTGCCTGCTGCGCTGGACGTACGCGCCCGACCAGCGGCGCTACCTTTACATCGCGTCTTTCCTGTTCGGCATCTGTTTCAACAATCACCAGACGCTGATCGTGGCCGCGATGGGCTTCGAGGTCGCGATTGCGGCGGTCAACCCGAAGCTGGGGCGGGACGCGTTTTTCATCAACGTGGTTTTCTTCCTGGTCGGGCTCGTGCTCAAGAGCATGGGCGTGTTGACGAGCTTCGATCAGAATGCGCCCTTGTACTTCATCTACATCGCGGTCGGCGTGGGCTCGATCGCGGCGTGGGTCTACCTGACCTACCAGACCAACTCGATGCTGACCGAGTGGAAGTCGGTGCTCATCACCCTGGGCGCGTGGCTGCTGGGCGCGGTGTTCTACTTCTACATGCCGATCGCGTCGGCGACCAACCCGCCGATGAACTGGGGCTACCCGCGCACGTTCGACGGGTTCATCCACGCATTCACCCGCGGCCAGTACGAGAAGACGAATCCGAGCAACATTTTTGCCGATCCGTTCCGTTTTCTGCTGCAGTTGAAGATGTACATCGAGGGAGCGATCGACGAGTTTCACCTGGTCTATCTGTTGCTGGCGCTCGTGCCCTTCGTCTTCTTCGTCCGCATGCAGAAGCGGGAGCGGGCGTGGATTGTGGGCAACACGGCCGTGTACGCCTGTCTGGCCTTTCTTCTGTTGATCCTGCTCAATCCCCTGGTTGACCGTCAGAGCCGCGATCTGACGCGCGTCTTCTTCACGGCGTCTCACGTCACCATTGCCATGTTTCTGGGGTACGGGCTGACCCTGTTGGGCGCGTACCTGGTGACCCACTACCAACAAACCCGCCCCTATGCTCTGTATGGCGCGGCGGTGGCGGCGGCGGTCGCCCTCTATTCGCTGGCCGCCCGGGTGCAGGAGGTGTACGGGCATCTGGCCGGCGAGCACAGCGGGATCGGTTTGCTCTTTCATGGGCTGGGCCAGGCCTTTCGCCACGCCAGTTTCACCGCGCCCGTACACGCCATCTATGCGGCGCTGTTTGTCCTGATTGTGGCGCTGGTGTTCCTGGGCGGCGTCCTCCTGCACCGCACCCGTCTGCGTCCTGAATTCGCGCTGGCCTGTTTCGCGGTGATGCCGTTTTTCGCCCCTCTGTCGCACTGGGCCGCCAACGAGCAGCGCGGCCACCTGTTTGGGTACTGGTTTGGCCATGACATGTTCGAGCCGCCCTTCGGGCTGTACCCGTCGATGACTCACAACGCCGTGCTGTACGGGGGAACGGATCCCGGGCGCTTCTGTCCGACCTACATGATTTTCTGCGAGAGTTTCGTCAAGCCCAAGCAGCGGAGGAATTCGGCATTCGACCGGCGCGACGTCTATATCATCACGCAGAACGCGCTGGCCGACGGCACGTACCTCAACTACATCCGGGCGCACTACAATCGGAGCGCCCAGGTCGATCCGCCCTTCCTGCGCGACGCGGTTCTCTATTTGCAGACCATTGCGATGGGGAAGAGGGAGGCGGAGAAGCGGTTGAACGGGCAGGTGTACCGCATGAACGGGCTCGCCAGGATCGTCGGCAGCCTCACCAATCTCGTGGCCCCGTTCGACCGGCTGATTCTGAATTTCGGGCGGAAGGTCGAAGAGCGCCGGCGCCGGGAGGGCGTCTATCCGACCAAGGAGATTCAGAGCGCCACGGTCGAGGATTCGCAGAAGGCATTCCAGGATTACATTGTGGATGCGCAGCGGCGTTACTATCACGACACGCAATACCCGAACGAGCCCAAACAGATCCGCCTCGGTGAGATCGTGAATTTCACGCCCGACGGCCGGGTGCAGGTGGCGGGGCAGGTCGCCGTGATGGCGATCAACGGTTTGCTCACCAAGGTCATTTTCGACAAGAACCCGACCAACGAGTTCTATGTCGAGGAGAGTTTCCCGCTCGAGTGGATGTTTCCTCACCTGACCCCTTACGGGATCATCATGAAGATCAACCGGCAACCGGTGCCGGAGCTGACGGAGGCGATGCTCGAGACGGACCACAAGTTCTGGTCGCAGTACGCCGAGCGGCTGTGCGGCAACTGGATTACCTACGACACGCCCATCCGCGAGATCTGCGAGTATGCGGAGCGGGTCTATTTGCGGGGGAACCTGCGGGGGTTCGCTGGAGATCCGCGGTTCGTCCGGGACAACGACGCGCAGAAGGCCTTCTCGAAATTGCGCAACTCGATCGCCGGCCTCTACGCGTGGCGGCTTGGCCCGGAGTGTCCCGAGCCTCTTCGGCCGAAAACGGCCGCCGCGCGCGACCGCATTGTCAAGGAGGTCGACTTCGCGTTCAAACAGGCGTTTGCGTTCTGTCCGTACAGTCCGGAAACCGTCACTCGCTACGCCACGCTGCTGGCGAGCCTCGGCCGGGTGGAGGAGGCCCTGCTTGTCGCCGAGACATCGAGGCAATTCGACCCGGAGAGTCCCTTCGCCGCCAGTCTGGTCAATCAACTGCGGCAGATGAAGGAAGGCCTGGCGTCCCTGAGCCAGCTCCAGGGCCAGATTGACATCCTGGACGCGCAGTACCGGACCAACACGAATAGCATCCAGGCGGCATTCAATCTGGTGGCCGCCCACCTCCAACTCCAGCAAACCAATCCGGCGTTCAGCGTCCTGGATGAAATCGCGGCCCGCCCCAACGTCGATGTTGGGGCGCTGCTCTCGGTGGCCCGGGCCTACGTCGAGATCGGCCAGTATGCGCGGGCGGAACCGTCGCTGCAGCGGTTGGTGATGCAAATGCCCGATTCGCCCGAGATCTGGTACGATCTGGCCGGAGCCCAGACTGCGCTCGGGCGAAACACCGAGGCCGTTCAATCGCTGGCCAGGTCGCTTCAACTCAGCGCCGTCCGCCTGGCGTCCGATCCCAAGGCGTCGAATCTGCAAGCCCTTGCCGTCACCGATACCCGCTTCCAAAGCCTGCGCGGCATCCCCGAGTTTCAGAAACTGGTCGCGCCCAAGTAGGCCGGCGGGCAGCCCGCCGGCTTCAGGGAGCCGGACGGAGGCTCGCGCGCATCAAATCTCGAAGCGCAGCTCGCCGGACATCCGGGGCAGCCATTCCTGGCGGGGGCGGGGCGGCGGGGCGGGGCGCCAGTCGAACGCCTGGTTTGCCACACGGTGCATCTGTTGGAACCACCAGGCCGCTCGTGTGAGCCGCCGTTCACCCGGCGCCGGGCCCAGGCGCGGGGGCGTTCCGCTGAAAGCCAGCTCCAGTTGTCCCACTCCGTTTGCCATGTCGATTGTTGTCGTCATGGCGCACAGACTACCGGATGGGGTGGGGCAAATACGGTCCCACCCCATCAAAAAAAGTTCCCCGATCCGGCGCTGTGCGATCGCCTGGCTTTTTGGTGCGTTTGGCGCCGAACTCCCTGGCGCCGTCGCAGCCGAGCCTTGAGTGCGGGATTTGCGGCTTGCAGGGCGGCGACGAGGTTCAGGGCAGAGGGCCAGGCATGAGTGGCATGTTCCGGGCCGGCAGGTGGGGAGGTTCGGAATGGCGTGTC
>CAYPUR010000258.1:0-6820 GCA_964413865.1 uncultured Verrucomicrobiota bacterium | reverse complement strand
GAGACGATCCGTCCGCGGTCCGGACCAACTTCATTTCGGAGCGTTCCCCGGCGTGGTTCGCCGAGATGTATCGCCGGGATGGTCTGGCGGGCGGGCATGTCATCATGCTCGGGCCCGGCAACGAGGGGGCGGCGCGCGAGGCGTTGGCGGCCTATCCGGGCGGGCTCCAGGTCGGGGGCGGCATTCGGCTCGACAACGCACAGGCCTGGCTCGACGCCGGAGCCTCGCATGTGATCGTGACCTCGTGGGTCTTCCGCGACGGCCAACTGGACGGTGAACGACTCGATGCTTTGGTCGGATCCGTAGGGCGCGATCGGCTTGTTCTGGATCTGAGCTGCCGTCAACGCGCGGGGCGCTACTGGGTGGTTACGGATCGCTGGCAGAAGTTCACCCGATTGGACCTGAGCCGGGCGACGCTCGAACGCCTGGGTGATTCGTGCGCGGAGTTTTTGATCCATGCGGTTCATATCGAGGGTCTTTGCCAGGGAATCGATGAGACGTTGGTGGCCGATTTGGCGGCCTGGGCCCCCCTCCCCATCACCTACGCCGGCGGCGCCAGGTCCTTGGCCGATCTCGAAACGGTGACGCGCCTCGGACACGGGCGTGTGGACCTCACCATCGGGTCCGCACTCGACATCTTCGGCGGCACCGGGGTGCGGTACGCCGATTGTGTCGCTTTCAACCGCCGTGTCCGGCCCAAATAATGTTTTGGCAAGCGCGGCTGGGTGTGCTAGACACACCGGCGCTCGGAATCCCGAGCTCAGCGGGTAATCGAATCAGGCTTATGTCACAACACCGAAGTCTCCGCGCTGCCGCCACCTTGGGCGCGAAGCGGACCGTTTTGAAACGTTTTGAACGGGTGGAATTGCTCAAGAAACGCGGCCAGTGGAAGAGCGACGACCGCGTCACCGGTCTTGTCAAGACCAAGCCCGAGAGTTAATCGCGCCGACCTGTCCTGGCGCTCGAGGCCATCGCGGCGGGGCGGGAAGCCCGGATCCGAGTGAAAGTCCGGCTGCAGAAATATCTGGCCGACGCGGGGATTGCATCCCGGCGGGCCTCCGAAGCCATGATTGTGGCCGGGCGGGTCAGCGTGAATGGTCGCACCGTCTGCCAACTCGGAACGCAGGTGGATGGGGACGTGGACGTGGTGCGATGTGACGATCGCGAGGTGCGGCCGCGTCGGAAGCTGTACATCGCGCTGAACAAACCTGCCGGTTACGTCTGCTCGCGCCAGGTCGAACGGCGGCAGGCGCGCATCAGCGATCTCCTGCCGCGCGACTGGTCATTCCTCTACTCGGTCGGGCGGCTGGACCGCGACACGGAAGGGCTTCTCCTGCTGACAAACGATGGGGATTTCTGCCTCCGGCTCACGCATCCGCGATACGGGGTGCGCAAGAAGTATCTGGCGATCGTCGAGAGGCGGGTGACCGAAGATGTCTTGAGGCGGCTCGAAGCGGGCGTCATGGAAGGCGGAGATCTGCTTCGGGCCCTGCGGGCGCGACTTCGTTCCGCCAACGCGACCCGCAGCATGGTCGAACTCGAACTGGTCGAAGGCAAGCATCGCGAGGTGCGGCGCCTGTTCGAGTCGCAGGGTTTCCCGGTGCTCTCGTTGACGCGAACGCAAATCGGCCCAATCAAGATTGGGGAACTGCCGCCCGGCAAGTACCGCGTTCTGACGCCCAGCGAGATTCGCGCCCTGAGAATGGCAGCCGATGCGACGCCCCGACCGGCGCGGGCCGCTGCCGCCGCTGTTCCAAAGGCGATCCGCACTGGCTCAGACCAGGGAGGACGGCGTTGAGATCGGCCCGGATTCAGCATCCGTTCCCGAGGTCGACCTGTCGGCGAGTCTGGGATCTGGCTCTGCGGGGCGTGTCCGGGGTTGCTTTAGCCCTCGGTATTCACGCTGACACGGTGGCCATCGTCACGGGAGACCGCGTCAACCTGCGGGGGCGTCCAACCCTTTCCAGCGAGGTGGTGACCCAAGTCTTGGAGGGAGAAACCGTGGTCGTGATCGATTCGCTCAGGCTGAGCCCCTCGCGCCGGGGCGAGGCGGCCCAGTGGCACAGGATCCGCCTTCCCGAAGACACCCCCGTGTGGGTGCATGCCGCTTTCGTCGATCGCACGACCAGGACGGTCACCGCCAGCCGCCTCAATGTGCGGGCCGGGCCGGGTGAGCGATACAGCGTTCTGGGCCATCTGGCCAAAGGCGAGAGCGTTCGTGAGATTCGCGTCGTGGATAACTGGATGGAGATCGAACCGCCGCCGGGCGCATATGCCTACATGGCGGCGTCCTATGCAGCGCTCCAACCCACGGCGGTGTCCGCGGTCCAACCCCACTGCGCGGAGGCGGCAGCGCCATCGGCGGCACCGCCGCCCGCCGAATCGCCTGTCGCCGCGACCCCCGGCACGACTCGGGAGACTCCGGCCGCAGCGATGAGCGAGCCGACGCCGCAAGCGCCGCCGTCGGCCCCGGCTCCTGAGGCCCAGGTTTCACCAATGAGAGCGGCGGTCCCGGTCGCTCTCCAAATGCCGGCGGAGGAGCCGGAGCCAATCGAGCGGCCGCAGGCCGCGGTTCCCCTGGATACCGTGTCGAGGCCCGAGAGCCAAGCTGGTCCAATGGCTGCCAAGCCCATGCCGGCCAGCCCAACCGCCGCGCCCGCAGTTCCTTTGTCCGCGCGCCTCAGAGACCCGCTCTGGGCAACGCGCGCGGCCTCTGCCGCCCCGGCGTCGGGATTGCATCGGATCATGCAGCGGGAAGGTATTCTGGTCGATGCCGTGCACATTCAGGCCCCGGCCCGGCACAAATTGAGGTCTTTGGAAACCGGCCGAGACCTCAACTTCGTCATGCCGGCGTCCGCCGAGGTTCAATTGGCGCTTTACCGCGGGCAGCGGGTGATCATTACTGGAGAAGAACGGAGTGCGCCCGGTTGGCCAAAGCTGCCGATCTTCGAGGCGCGGGCGATTCAGTTGGCTCCATGACACCGAGCGACAATCTCATCGATGGGCGGTCGATTGCCGAACAGATTCACCGCGAGACGGCCGAGCGCATTGCGTCCCTCAAGGCGCGCGGGCAGGCGCCGGGGTTGGCCTTTGTGCGGGTCGGTGAAGATCCCGCTTCCCGCGTGTATGTGGGCATGAAGGAACGGATGAGCCAGCGGCTGGGCATTCGTTCGACGACGGAAGTCTTGCCCGAGGGTGCGGCTGAGGGGGCCTTGCTCGAATTGATTGGCCGGCTCAACGCGGATCCCGGGGTTCACGGAATCCTGGTGCAGGCGCCATTGCCACGGCACATCGCTGCCGCGCGGGTGTACAGCTCGGTTTCACCGGACAAGGACGTTGACGGCTTTCATCCGGTCAATGTGGGCAAGCTGCTGCTGGGGGACACGACCGGGTTTGTCCCCTGCACACCGGCGGGGGTGCATGAACTGCTCATTCGAACCGGCGTGCCGATCGAGGGGGCGGAGGTGGTGGTTCTCGGGCGGGGGACGATTGTCGGCAAGCCGATGGCGGCGCTGCTGGTGCAGAAGACGCGCCACGCCAACGCAACCGTCACGGTTTGCCATTCCATGACGCGGGACATCGCGGCGCATTGCCGCCGCGCCGACATTCTGATCGCGGCGCTGGGCGTGGCGCGATTCGTCAAAGCGGACATGATCAAAGCGGGCGCTGTGGTCATCGACGTCGGTGTGAACCGCGAGCCGGATCCCTCCGCCAAGACCGGCTATCGCCTGGTCGGCGACGTCGATTTCGACTCCGTCCGGCTGGTGGCGGGCCGTCTGACGCCCAATCCGGGCGGAGTAGGTCCGATGACGATCGCCATGCTCATGCAAAACACGGTGCGGGCCGCCGAGACCTCGGCCCGAGCGCAAACATTCAATTCCCTAACTTAGACAAACAGAATTCAACAGTCCCGAACTCGAATCGCTATGCAACCCTCTCGTATTCTTCCCGATCTCCAAGCCTCGCTCCTGTGTGAGGATGTCCGCCAGGAGACCTCGGGCAACTTCATCATCATCGGCGTCATCGGCGTCATCCGCGTCCCCCAGGTGCCAATCACCGCTTTCAAGCTGTGCATCTTCAACCGTTGGACTGCCGGGATTGGCGTCTTCACGCAGAATGTCCGGATCATCGCCCCCGACGGCATCACGGTGCTGCGCCAGAATCCCATGCGCTTTGGCCTCCAGGATGCCACGCACCACGCCGTCAATGTCACGGTCTTCACGCAGATCGAGTTCTCCAGCGTCGGCGTCTATCACATCGAGATCCTGGTCGACGATGTCATGAAGCTGCGCTACCCGATCCCCCTAGTGCTCCAACCGCCCGCCAAGGGAGCGCCGGCGGCGGACACCCCGCCCCCAGCGCCCACAGAGACCCAGTAGGCTCCTAGCCCGCATAGCAGTCCTCTTGCGAGGTTTGACCGCCCTGTGCCCGGCCGGAGTATGAAATATGCGGGCTAGACGGCCTCCGCCTTTCGTGGAATCCACTCGTCCCGCTCCTCCCGCCGCGCCTGTCGAGGCGTGGCAACCGTTGACGTTCGGCGGGGTCGCCGCGTTTGCCGCCGCGCCTGCCGGGCGTCTGCTCGCGGTGGGGGCGCTGGTTGCCTTGCTGGTCAGCGCGGCGGTGTGGCGCCTGGCGGTCACCGTGTGGTCTCCCACGATCAGCACGGCCATCGCCCACCTTCCCGCCGAAGGAGCCATCGACGACGGACACCTGGTCTGGCCCGCCGGCCAGGCAATGTCCTTGGCCGATAGTTCCTTCGTGTCCATCTCGGTCACGCCGCCCGGGACTTCTCCTCCCAAGCACACCGCCGACCTCCAGTTCGACTTCCGGTCGACCGGCCTGAACGCCTCTTCCCTGCTGGGATACATCGAGATTCCCTACCCTCCCGGCTACGTGCTGGCGCTCAATCGCACTGAACTGGATCCGCTCTGGGGCGCCTGGCGTCCCCATGCCCTCGCCACAGTGGCCGCAGCAACATTTGTCATTCTGCTGGCCTTGTGGGCCATCATCGCAACGCTCCTGGCCATCCCGCTCCGAGCGTATGCGCTGCTGCTGGGCCGGCAGCCCGGTCTTGGCGGATGTTGGAAACTGGCATTCGCAGCCCTGCTGCCCGGAGCTCTCATCATGTGCGCCGCCCTCTTCGGCTACGGCCTCCGCCGCCTCGGCCTGGGCGAGTTGATGCTGATCCACGGGCTCCACCTGCTGGTCAACACCGCTTACCTCCTCATCAGCCCGCTGTGCATTCCCGACAGCCCACCCCCCAGCCCTTTCACCGAGCCCTCCCCCGCTCCCGAAACCTCCGGCAATCCGTTTGCCGAACCCGGGATCGACGATGCGGACGCCTCGACGAATGCGACGGCCGAGCAATCCGTCAATCGGCCCCCCATCGGCCCGAAGCCCACGACGGCCGGGATCAAGGCTCGCCGCCAACCCGGCCGCGCCCCAGCCCCGCCGCGGGACGACGACGACCATTTGGCGATCAATCCATCGTAGTCTCTTCCAACTCGAAGACCTCTTCGGCCAGGACGCCCCCCCGGACTGTCGAGAGCCTGCCGGGTTTCAGCGGACGGGCGACTAATCCAGCGCGCTTCTGGGGTCCAAGGCGTCGCGGAGGGCGTCGCCGAGGAAATTCAGGGCGAGGAGCGTAAGGGCGAGAGTCGTCGCCGGGAAGACGATGATCCACCAGTAAACTCGGATGGGGTTGATCTGGGAGGCGCCTTCGGCGATCAGGGAGCCGAGGCTTGCCTGAGGCGGTTGGATGCCCAGGCCCAGGTAGCTCAGAAACGATTCGTACAGGACAACGGCGGGCACCGTCAGGGCCAGATAAACAATCACAATGCCGACAACATTGGGCAGGATGTGCAGCCGGAGGATTCGCGCGTGTCCGGCCCCAAGGGCCCGGCTCGCCTCGACGAACGGGCGCGTCCGAAGTGACAACACCTCGCCTCGCACAATGCGGGCCATCGTCAGCCACGAAATGGCCCCCAAACCGACAAACAACCCCAGCAACTGGACGCTGCGCGCGGTCTCGCCCGACCATCCGCGCGCCTGGAAGCGGTCGAGGATGCCGTTCAGGGCGGTGAGAAGCACAATGACAAACACGATCGACGGCAGCGCATAGAGGACATCCACAATCCGCATCATCAGGCCATCGAGGCGCCCGCCCACGTAGCCGGCGACGGCACCCCAGAGCACGCCGATGACCAGGCTGACGCCTGCGCCCACGCCGCCAACCAACAGGGAGATCCTCGCACCGTAGACCACGCGGGTCAGGAGGTCGCGTCCGTGCACATCCGTCCCGAACCAGTGCGCCGTGCTGGGCGGGTGGAATTGGGCGTCGCTGATTGCGTCGGATGGATAGGGTGCAAGGGCCGGCCAGAGCGCAACCAGGAGGACGAATCCCGCCAGGAACCAGGCGCTGCACCAGCCGGCGCGGTTGCTCTTGAACCGTTGCCACGCGCGGTCGGCCGGGCTCTGGACGTTCGCCTCACTCATGGCGGACACGGGGATCGAGCAGATGGTAGGCCAGATCCACGATCAGGTTGAGGACCAGCAGCAGAGCCGCGTAAAGCAACACCAGCCCAACCACCATCGGGTAATCGCGGCTCAAGGAGCTGTTCACCATGAAGACGCCAATGCCGGGGATCTGGAACAGGTTCTCGATCACAAACGACCCGGTCAACAGGTCCGCAAGCAGCGGGCCCGAATACGAAACCACCGGCACCACGGCCAGCCGCAACGCATGCCGCAACAGCACGGCCGTCTCGGAGAGACCCTTGGCGCGCGCGGTTTGGATGAACTCGAGCCGCAGGGTCTGCAC
>CAYPUR010000257.1:0-6821 GCA_964413865.1 uncultured Verrucomicrobiota bacterium | reverse complement strand
TCGCCTGCGTGCTCGCCATCGTCGGAATCTGGATCGAGAAGGGGATGGGGCTGATCGTCCCCGCATTCATTCCATCCCCGCTCGGCGAGATCGTCGAGTACAGCCCCACGCTGCATGAAACCATGATCTGCCTGGGGATTTGGGCTTTCGGCCTCCTCGTTTATACGATCCTGGTCCGCGTGTCCGTCCCGGTCCTTGCGGGACAGGTCACCTACGCCCCTCGTTGGAACCGCTCACGTCAAGAACCCGCGGCGCCGGTCGCGGCGCCCGTTCCAGAGAACACTTGAATACCATGAACACGAACCACGCCCGAATTCTGATCGGCCTGCTGAGCGCCGCGGCCGCCGCTGCGGTTGCTCCCCTGGCGCGCGGACAGGCCTGGGGATTGCCTGCCCTGTCGAAAGAGACCCAGGCGTGCCTGGAATGCCACCGACAGGACAGCGCCGGCATTTACCAGCAATGGGGCGCCAGCAAGCATTACCGCGCCAACGTCGGCTGCTTCGAATGCCACATGGCCGCCGAGAACGATCCAGACGGCTACACGCACGAAGGCCAGCGCATCGCGACCGTCGTGTCGCCCAAGGACTGCGCCCGGTGCCATAGCGCCGAGACGGAGGAATTCGCCCAATCCCATCACTCGAAGGGCGCCCGCATCCTCGGATCTCTCGACAACACGCTGGCCGAAGTGGTCGAGGGCAATCGCGGAATGCGGACCACGGCCTATCCGGAGGGCGTCAGCGCCGCGGCGGTCAACGGGTGTTGGCAGTGCCACGGGAGCGAAATCAAGGTCCTGCCCAACGGCAAGCTCGACGCCGCCACCTGGCCCAACACCGGCATCGGACGCATCAACCCGGACGGCTCCGAGGGTTCCTGCTCCGCGTGTCACAGTCGGCACTCGTTTTCGGCCGAGCAGGCGCGCAATCCGGACAACTGCGGCAAGTGCCACATGGGGCCCGATCATCCCCAGATGGAGATCTACAACGAATCCAAACACGGCATCGCCTTCCGCGCGTTCAAGGACAAGTTGAACCTCGATTCCGCAAAATGGATCGTCGGCGAGGACTACAACCTCGCGCCCACGTGCGCCACCTGCCACATGAGCTCCACCCCGGGTCGCGCGGCGGGAGCGAACCGGCCGGCCTTGCCGGCCCTGCGGGTGTCTCACGACGTCGGCATGCGGATCAGTTGGAACAACCGTCCGGAGATCTCGATCCGTCCTGAAGCGAGCGACCGCAAGATGGGGTTGCCGGGCGCCGAGGTGAATTGGGAGACGCGCCGCAACACCATGAAGAACGTCTGCAGTAACTGCCACGAGGATCAATGGGTCAACAACTTCTATGTCCAGTACGACAGCCTCATTGACCTGTATCGCCAGAAATTCGCCGAGCCGGGCCTCGAACTCTACAAGCTGGCCAAGCCTCTCATGGCTCCGGTCCAGTTCGCCAACAAGCTGGATTGGACCTGGTACGAACTGTGGCACCACGAGGGCCGCCGCGCGCGGCACGGCGCGTCGATGATGGGCCCCGACTACACCCATTGGCACGGCACTTACGAGGTCGCCAAACATTTCTACGGCAAGATGCTGCCCGAACTCGAGGAATTGACCCAGAAAGGCCGCGCGTCCGGCGACCAGAAGAAGACCGAAGCCGCCGACGCGCTCGCCGGGAAGATCGAGACCGTGCTCAACACGGCCAATCACGGCTGGTACATCGACAAGATGGATCCAGCCGAAAAGGCTGAGCGCGAGCGGCGCCAGCAGGAGTTCCAGAAGCGTTACGCCAAGTAGCGTCGATCAATCCTCTACCAGGCCGACCCTCCAGGCGCGGTTGAATCCAGTCCGGGAGCAGCCGGGCGTTGTCCATTCGCCTGCGACGCAATGCACTTTCCGGGGTTTTGCTTGGGGTCACATCTTCATAATTGACATTTGCGGCGGACTGCCCACTCTTGCCCTCATGGCTCGTCCATTGCGAATTCAACGTGCCGGAGGACGGTATCACGTGACGGCGCGCGGCAATGAGCGCCGGGCGATCTTCCGCGACGACCGGGACCGTCTGCATTTCCTCGAGCTCTTGGGCGAGCTGCCCGAGCGTTTTGGGACTCGAGTGCACGGGTGGGTTCTCATGGACAATCATTTCCATCTGCTGCTGGAAACGCTCGAGGCCAACCTGAGCCAGACCGGGCAGTGGCTGAATGTGTCCTACAGCGTGTGGTTCAATCGCCGGCATCAGCGCAGCGGGCACCTGTTTCAGGGGCGGTTTGGCGCGGTGCTGGTGGGGGGCGACGGTGAGTGGGTGGAAGTGGCTCGCTATGTCCATTTGAATCCCGTGCGGGTGGCCCGGTTGGGGCTCTCGAAACAGGACCAGCAACTGCAGAGGACGGCGGGGGCCCGGGATCCCGGCGCCCGGCGGGTGGGGGAGCGCCTTCGGGTCCTGCGGGATTACCGCTGGAGCTCCTATGGGGCTTATGTCGGATTGAGGGCCAGCCCGGCCTGGCTGACGCGCCAGGCGCTGTTGGGCGCCTGTGGAGGGCGAACGGCGGGGGAACAGCGAAAGGCGTTCGAGGCGTATCACGAGGCGCCGCTGCGGGAGGGGCGGCTGGAACGGGTGTGGGATCGAGTGGTTGCGGGGGCGGTGCTCGGAAGCGAGCGATTCGTGGCCGAGGTGCGAGCCGCATGGAAGGGTCGATCCGCCGAGGAAGTCCACAGCCGGGATTTGTCCGGTGGGGTTCCCTGGGAGAGCGTGGTTGGCGCGGTCGAAGCGGTTCACGGGGGGCGGTGGGAGGAGTTTCGGGACCGGTATGGCGACTGGGGCCGGGACGCGGCGCTGTACCTGGGCCGGCAGCGGGGCCGGCTCAAGCTTGAGGAACTGGCGGAGTTCTCGGGCGGGGTGGGGTACACGGCGGTGGCGCAGGCGATCCGGCGGGTTCGACAACAAATTCACGGAGACAAAGCATGGCGGCGGCGGATCGACGCAGTCAGCGAGCAATTGTCAAAAATGAAGATGTGACCCCAAGGCTCGAACAACCCGTGCGGCGTGCCGGGAGATGCCTGCTCGCGACCCTGGCAGGCCTGGCCCTGCTGCCTTGGCTTTCCGGCTGGGGAACCCTGGCGGGGGATCGCCTGGCGAAGGGCTTCATCCGGCCGGACGCGGGCACGCGTCCGTGGGTCTACTGGTACTGGATCGATGAGCAAATCTCGCGGGAAGGCATCACCAGGGACCTTGAGGCGATGGCCCGCGTGGGGATCGGCGAGGCCCTGATCGGGCACGTCTCGCCAGGCCTGGAGCGCGGGCCGGTGCGCATGCTGAGCGATCGCTGGTGGGGGATGGTCGAGCACGCGGTGCTCGAGGGGCAGCGCCTGGGTGTGGACATTGGGTTCTTCAACAGCCCCGGGTGGAGTCAATCCGGCGGGCCGTGGATCACTGCCGACCAGGCCATGCGCTGCGTGGTGCATACCGAGACGCGCGTGCGCGGCCCAGCGCAGTTCGAGGGGGTCCTGCCCGCGCCGGAGGGCGAATATCGCGACCTGGCGACGCTGGCCTTTCCGATGCCGGCGGAACAGGAGGCGCCCATCCGGGTTCGCCAACCGCTGGCTGAAACACCGGGCGCTTCCCGCGGTGTCGAGCGCATGTTTGACGGCGACACAAACACCGCGTTCGTCTTTCCGCGGGCAAGCGGCACTGGCAGGCGTTGGCAGATGGAGTTCGTGCTTGAGGGGGATCGTCCGGTGCAGGGCGTTTCACTGCACCCCGTCGGACATCCGTTCCAGGTGCAGGTGGAACTGCTGGTGTCCTCCGACGGTCGGCAGTATGAGCCCCTGCGGCGCATCCACTTCGACCGCCGTCGCACCATGTGGAACCTCGGCCCCATGACCTGGGCGCCCCTGACGCTGGCCTGTCCCGCCGTGGCGGCCAGGCATTTCCGCCTGGTGTTCAGTGAACTCGATGCGCCGGGCGATGCGGGCTTCCGGGAGATCGTTTTCACCGGCAGCCCGACGCTCGATTACCTCGTCGAGAAACAGTTGGGGAAGATGCATCCCGAGCCGCTGCCCGGCTGGGATGCTTACCTTTGGCCGCCGCAGGCGGAACCGACTGCGACTCTGGCCCCGGGAGACGTTCGGAACATTTCCGGCCAGATGCAGGCAGGCGGGCGATTGCGCTGGAATGTGCCGGAGGGCGACTGGGTCATCTTGCGGTGCGGCACCTTGCCCACCGGAGCGGTCAACGAGCCTGTGCCCCCGGAGGCGAAGGGGTACGAGGTCGACAAGATGAGCCGGGAGGGCAGTCGCCATCATTTTGCTGCCTACATCGGCGCCTTTCTCGGCCGCGTGCCGCCCGAGCGGCGGCGCGCGCTGAAGCACGTGGTGATCGACAGCTATGAAGTGGGATCGCAGAACTGGACGCCCGGGCTCGAACGGGTGTTCGTCGAGCGCTTGGGCTACGATCCTGTTCCCTGGCTGCCTGTGCTCAGCGGCCGGGTCGTGGGCAGTGCCGACCTGTCGAACCGGTTTCTCTGGGACCTGAGGCGCCTGGTGGCCGACCTGATCGCGGAGAACTATCTGGGGGCGTATCGGGAGGCGGTCAATGCCGGTGGGCTGAAGCTCTGGATGGAGAATTACGGCCACTGGGGTTTTCCGGCGGAGTTTCTGCAGTACGGCGGCCAGGCCGACATCATCTCGGGCGAATTCTGGTACCGCAATCATCTCTGGGACCTGGGCAGCATCGAATTGCGCGGGGCATCCTCGGCTTCGCACACGTACGGCAAGCCGATCACGTCCGCGGAGGCTTTCACGGCGGGCTTCAACTTCCGGCAGTCGCCGGCGGCGATGAAGAGCCGGGGCGACTGGGCCTTCACGCAGGGGATCAACCATTTCGTGCTGCACCTTTATATCCATCAGCCCTGGGAAGACCGGAAGCCGGGAGTGACCGCCTGGTTCGGCATGAGCTATCAGCGGCACAACACATGGTTCGAGCAGAGCCGTCCCTGGATCGATTACCTGCGCCGCTGCCACTACCTGCTGCAACAGGGCGGCCCGACGGCTGACCTGCTCTATTTCATTGGCGAGGACACGCCCAAGATGAGCGGCATCCTCGATCCCCCACGGCCGCGGGGGTATGACTTCGACTTCGTGAACGCCGAGGTCATCCAGAAGCGGCTTTCGGTCAGGGATGGCCTGCTCACTCTCCCGGAAGGCGTGCAGTACCGCATGCTGGTGTTGCCGCCTCTGGACACGATGCGTCCGGAACTCCTTGCGAAGATCGGCGAACTGGTGCGCGCCGGCGCCGTGGTCGTGGGGCCGCCGCCCCGGCGCTCGCCCAGCCTCTCCGGGTATCCGGGCGCTGACGCCGAGGTCAAGCGCAGGGCGGACGAGATCTGGGGCCCGTGCAACGGCGTGCAGGCCACCGAGCATCGCCACGGCAAGGGCAGGGTCTTCCATGGCGTCCCGCTGCCGGATGTGTTGTCGCGGTTGGGCGCCGTCCCCGACGTGGTTTGCGGCGACTCGTCCGTTCTCTGGACACACCGGCGCGGGAAGGGCTTCGACGTGTATTTCCTTTCCAACCAGTCCGACCAGGCGCGAGAACCGGAAATCGCCTTCCGGGTCGGCGCCAGGATCCCGGAGTTCTGGAGTCCGGTCACCGGCGAGATCCGGCGCATCGCCCGGTTCAGAACCGCGGGCGACTCCACCCACGTCAAGGTGCCACTGGGCGGTCAGGGCTCTCTCTTTGTGGTGTTTCGCGAACGCAGCCGCGGCGGCCAGGTCACCGATCTGTCTCCGGCGCCTGGGGCTTTGTCCGATGGTGGGGAAACGGCGGACCAGGCCGCGGTGTGGTACGCGCGCGACAGCCGCGAGTATATCGCCACCCGCGCCCGGATCGCCTGTCAGGTCCGCCGCGCGGACGGGCGCAGCGCCGCGCTGGATTCCGGGCCGGTGCCCGCGCCGCTCGATGTGGCCGGAAGTTGGACCCTCTGCTTTCCGCCGGGCTGGGACTGTCCGGACCGCATCGTGCTCGATAAGCTGAGGGATTGGCGGGAATCGCCGATCGAGGGGGTGCGTCATTTCTCCGGAACGGCCCGGTACCAAACGATGCTGGACATCCCGGAGGATTACCTGGCCAGGGGCGACCGCGTCTGGCTGGATCTGGGCGCGGTGGAAACGATCGCCGCGGTCAAGGTCAATGGGCAGGCGCTGGGGGTGCTGTGGTGTTCCCCATACGCGGTGGACATCACCGGCGCGGCGCGGCCCGGCGCGAACGCCATCGAAATCGAGGTAACCAACCTTTGGTGGAACCGCCTTGTGGGTGATGCGAAATACCCGGGTGGATTCCCTGATGGGCGGGGCGGTTTCACGGGGGATGCCGCAAAGACCTTCACCACCCACAAGGCATGGGGGCCTCGGGAAGAACTGGAGCCGTCCGGGCTGCTGGGCCCGGTGCAATTGCAGGTCGAGCGGCACGTGCCCTTGCCCTGAGGCTGAGAAGTGGGGTCACATCTTCATAATTGACAATTCCTGCACCAACCAACTCCAAGATCAGCGATGAATCCCCCGCGTATTCCCCCTGTGACTCGTGGGTGATGCCTGCCGTTGCAGGCTCTGCCTCTGGTCCTCACTGCCGCATTGCTCCTGGTTGCCGGCCATGCGCAGGCTGCCCAAGTCGCCGAACGCTGGGGGGTCTTTGAGATCACCCTATCCGGCCCGGCCTCGGGCAACGCCTATCCGGAGGTGGAATTGTCCGCCACGTTCACCCAGGGCGACCGCCGGATCACTGTGCCGGGCTAGCCCGGATTTCTCACCACTGGGAAGATGACAACGAAATCCGGGCTGG
>CAYPUR010000256.1:0-6871 GCA_964413865.1 uncultured Verrucomicrobiota bacterium | reverse complement strand
GCCATCTCGCCCGGCCCGTTCACGATGCAGCCCATGATGGCGATCTTCACCCCCTTCAAATGGTCGGTGCGCCCCTTGACGCGCGCGGTGACCGCCTGCAAATCGAACAGCGTGCGCCCGCACGACGGGCAGGCGACGTAGTCGGTCTTGAATGAGCGGCATCCGGCCGCCTGCAGGATGTTGTAGGACAGGCGCAGCGACTCGACCGGGCCCGAGTCGCCCCGGACCAGAATGGCATCGCCAATCCCGTCGGCCAGCAGAGATCCGAGGACCACCGAGGCGCGCAGCAGCGCCAGGCGCGGCGGCTCCGGAACCGCGGGGTAATCGAGGCGATCCTTGAGCAGGATCGGGTTGGTTCGGCCCATGCGGGAAAGCCGCGCGGCCAGGAGGCGAAACGCGGCGATGGCGGGCAGACCGCCACCATCCTGGACTGTCACCAGTTGATCGTCGCGGTCCAGCGCGAAGTCGGCGGTCGGATCGATCTGACAGGGGTCGAGATCCTCGTACACGGCCTCTGGGCGGATATCGCTCTGCGGTGTGACGGGGGGCGCGAGGACGTTCCACGCGGCGCGCGGGACGACGACGCGCACGGTCTGTTCGCCGCCGCATTTCACGGTGGCCGCGAGGGGGATTTCCTTTGATTTGCGTCGTTCGTAGCGGCAGGGGGCGGCGGGCATGGGCAGGCCGGCGAGCAGGCGTGCGAGTTCTGGCGGCGCCACGGAGTGCGCAGGTTGCAGGCGCGCGGCGTCCGATGCGGCCAGGGTGAGGGCCGGGACCTGCGCGATGAGGTCGGTGCAGACGGGGATCTCGCGCGGGGAGTCTTCGGTGAGCGAGACGCGGATGGTGTCGCCGATGCCGTCGCAGAGCAGGGAGCCGATGCCGATGGCGCTCTTGATGCGCCCGTCTTCGCCGTCCCCCGCTTCCGTGACGCCAAGGTGAATGGGGTAATTCCAGTCCGGACCCAGCGCGGCCAGGCGCGCGACGAGGAGCCGATGGCATTCGATGACGACCTTGGGATTCGACGCCTTCAACGAGATCAGGAAGTTGTGGAAACCGTGACGGCGGGCGATGCTGGCGAACTCGATGGCGCTTTCGACCATCCCGAGCGGACTGTCGCCGAACCGGTTCATGATCCGGTCGCTGAGCGAGCCGTGGTTGACGCCCAGGCGGATGGCGCGTCCAAGCTGCCGGCAGAGGAGGACCAGCGGAGCGAATCGCTCGTCGAGTCGGGCGAGCTCGGCGGCGTACTGCGCCCCGGTGTATTCCTTGACAGCGAACTTTTTCGAGTCGGCGTAGTTGCCCGGATTGACGCGGATCTTCTCGACCCAGCGCGCGGCTTCGAGGGCGGCGTCCGGCTTGAAATGGATGTCCGCCACCAGGGGCACCCGGCAGCCCCGGGCGCGCAATGCGGACGCGATCTGTTCGAGGTTGGCGGCCGCGGACACCGTCGGCGCCGTGATGCGCACCAGTTGAGCGCCCGCAGCCACCAGATCGAGAGTCTGCCGGACGCACTCCGCCGTGTCCATCGTGTCGCACGTGATCATCGACTGCTTGACCACGGGATGGCTCCCGCCGATGACCACGCCGTTTCGAGCCGGGTCGCCGACGGTCACCTCGCGGCTCGGCCTTCGGCGGTAGAGGAAAGGGGAATCACAAGAGTGCGAGTGCATTGGAAAGTGTCTCCCGCGGCATCCGCGCCTGCAGCCTTCGCGTGGCCGGCCGCGTGCCGGCGCAGGCGGGCGTTCCGGAATGGGCCCTCTGGGCAGGGCAGCTCATGGCGCCTCATTGTTCCGGAGCCGGGCCGGGTGTCGGCGCCGGCGCCGGCGTCCCGTCCGCCGCGGGTTCCACCGACTCGACCACCTGGGCGCCTCGCTGGAGCAGGGCCTTGAAGAGAGGCAATCGGCGGACATCGAAGAAGGTGATGTAGAGCATGAACGAGATCAGGAGGATCGCGAACCCGGTGTAGGTGTACTCGACAAACCGGATGCTGATCGGGCGGCGCCGCAGCTTCTCGATGATGGCCATGATGATATGGCCGCCATCGAGCACTGGAATTGGCAGCAGGTTGAGAATGGCCAGGCTGACGTTGAGCAGGACCAGGAAGTTCAAGCCGCGGCGATAATCGGTGTTCGCCTCGATCGCCATGCTGGCCAGGATGCCGACGGGTCCGCTCAGATCGCTCGCTTTCACGCCCGTCTCCTTCGAGTGGATCAAAGCCGTGATGGTCGAGATCGTGCGATCCCAGACCGAGTAGATCTGGGCCCAGGGGGTCGGCCCCGGTTTCATGACCGTATAGACGCCGCCGGCGAACACGATGCCCATGCGCCCGCGCTTGGTTTGCGGATCGTAGCGGGGCGTGACTTCGAGAGTCACCCGCTCCCCGGCGCGCTCGACCACCACCGCGCTGGCTTTGCCTTCGTTCTTGCTGACCAACTCGATCAGATGCTCCTGGCTGACGACGGGGACCTCCCCGAAGGAGACAAACCGATCGCCTATCCTCAGGCCCGCCTTCTCGGCCGGCATGCCCGACTCGACGGCGCCGACCACAGGATGCTCCCGAGGGTCGAGATTGAGCCATTTGAGGCCGATGCTCGGGTTGAACTTGGCGGTGAGCTCGAACGCATGCCGCTGTCCGGCGCGCTCGACAACCGCGTTGAAAATGTTGGTGCGGGCCAGGGCGACCGCCATGTTGATCTCTTCCCAGGATGCAACAGGCTTGCCCTCAAACTCGATAATCCGGTCGCCGTCGCGAATCCCCATCTTCGCCTCGGGCGAATCGGGATCGAGCCGCCCGATGACCGAGGGATTCACCAGGACGGGGAGGCCGACGAAGTAGATGACCGTGGCGATCAGGAACGCAAACACCAGGTTCATGCAGGGGCCGGCGAGCGCGACCAGGATCTTCGAGCCCGCAGGGGCGGGCGGCACCGGGGTGCTGGGAGAGGAGCCGCCCCCTTCCAGGGCCTCCGAGGTGAACATCTGGGGGAGCTTAACGAACCCGCCAGCCGGAATCCATCGAATCGAGTACTCGATGCCGTCCTTGACGCGGCTCCAGATCTTGGGTCCGAACCCGATTGCGAACGCCTCGACCCGCATGCGCCGCCGGAGCGCCACCCAGAAGTGCCCAAGCTCATGCACGAAAATCGACGCGCCGAACATGAGCACGACGGACAGGGCCACCAAGGCGAACTTGATCACTGTTTCCATGTGTGAATCGCTGGATCGACCAACAAGCGCCGGATGCTACCTGCCAAACGGCGCCGACGCAACTGTCGAGAGGGGGTGCAGCAGTCGCCACGCGCGTGCAGGGCCTTGCCGCCGGATGACGCCTGCCTGCCGCACCGCGGGGCTTTGCGGCGCAGGCAGGTGAACCGGCGCTGATCCTTGTCTTCGGCGGAGCGAGATGGCGCGCACAACATCGGAATGCGCCTCGCAGGTTAGGCCCGCATAGCCGTCAGCTTGCGAGGTCTGACCGCCCTGTGCACTGGCCGGGTGTACGATCCGGGCCAGTTGACGCTGGCTTTTGGAGCCTGCCCCGAGTAGCGTCGCGCCCCATGAAAACGCTTCGATCTCCTTTGGCGCAAGTGCTCGTGCTCTGCGCCCTGATCTCGAGTTCCGCGTCAGCCGCTGAGTCCGCCAAGGACAACTGGGATCCCCTCTTCAACGGCAAAGACCTGTCGGGCTGGGTCGGCGTCCACGACACCAAGTTCGACGTGGTCGAGGGCCACCTGCGGTTGGTGAGCGGGATGGGATGGCTCCGCACCGAGAAGCAATACCGCGATTTCGTTCTCGAATTCGAATGGCGCGCCCTCGTGCCCCAGTACGACAGCGGCATCTTCATCCGCGCCGGGCTTGAAGGCAAACCTTGGCCGAAGGATGGCTGGCAGGTGAACTTGCGATACGATGCCCTGGGCGGGTTGGTGAAGGGGACGCGCCCGGTCGTGCCGTCCGAGACACCCAGGCTTCCACTCAATCAGTGGGTCAAGTTCCGCATCGAAGTGAAGGGGAAACAGATCACGCTCGATGTTGACGGCGAGCGGGCCTGGGAAAGCGATGCGCTCGATGCAACCGAAGGTTACCTCGGCATCCAGGCGGAAGAGAGAGCGTTCGATTTTCGCAACATCCGAATTCGGCCCCTGGCCCCGGCCAAGTCATAACCCGTCCCGCGGCGTCCGTCCCGCAAGCCCGGAGATCAGAACCAATGAGGTCTTGTGCAATGCCCGGGCTGGCCGGCGCCCTCCTGACATGGGGCCTTGTCGCCGCCGACCTGCCGCCCGCCTTCCCCGAGGATCCGCTCGCGCGGCTCGAACGCACCTGCTTCCAGACCGGTCAGGGCTGGAGCCCGAACGGCAACCTGAGATCGGACGTGGCGATCGTGTACGGGATCGATCCGGCCCTCGGCGGGCGCATCCGGACGTGGCGGGATCGCGGCTACCGGATTCACGTCATGACCGGCGTGTCGTGGGGCAACTACCAGGACTATTTGTACGGGCGCTTCGACGGCGTCAACCATGAGGACGAAGCCCAGACCGACCGAGAGGGCCGGAAGATCAGCCACGGCGGCGACGTCTACTACATGTGCCCCGGCGAGAACTACGGGCGGTTCCTGTGCGTCGGCGTCCAGCGCGCCCTCGATGCCGGCGTCGAGGCCATCCACCTCGAAGAGCCCGAGTTCTGGGTCCGCGGCGGTTACTCCGAGGGCTTCAAGCGCGCGTGGCGCGCCCATTACCTCGAGGATTGGCAACCGCCACACAGCAGCGCCGACGCCCAATGGCGCGCGTCGAAGCTGAAGTACTTTCTCTATCGCCGCGCGCTCCAGCAGGTCTTCGATTACGTCCAGGACTGGAACCGCCGAACAGGCAAGCGAGTCCGCTGCTACGTCCCGTCCCACAGCCTGCTCAACTACGCCCATTGGCGGATTGTGAGCCCGGAGTCGAGTCTGGGCCGTCTCAACGGATGCGACGGCTACATCGCGCAGGTTTGGACCGGCACGTCGCGCACCCCGAACCTCTTTCGCGGCAAGCTCAAGGAACGCACCTTCGAGACCGCCTTCCTCGAATACGGCTCGATGCAGGACCTCGTCCGCTCGACGGGCCGGACGGTCTGGGCTTTGAACGACCCGATCGAGGACAATCCCGATCACGACTGGGAAGACTATCGCACGAACTGGGAGTCGACCCTGGTGGCCTCGTTGCTGCAGCCCGATGTCTGGCAGTACGAGGTTGCGCCCTGGCCCGAGCGCGTCTTTGGCGGACGCTACCCCAAGAAGGGCAATCCGCAGGAGCGCGAGCCGATCCCGCCAGCCTATGCCGCCGAGCTTCAAACGGTCTTCAACGCCTTGAACGATCTGCGGCAAACCAGCGTCCGCTGGGACTGCGGCACGGAAGGGCTCGGCATTCTTGTCAGCGATTCACTCATGTTCCAGCGCGGCGAGCCCGCCCCGAGCGATCCCCACCTGAGCCACGTCTACGGACTCGCCCTGCCTGTGTTGAAACGCGGAATGCCCGTCGCCCCCGTTGTGATCGAGAACATCACATCGACCGATCCCCTGACACACTTCGCCGTGATCCTCATGAGCTATCACGGACAAAAACCCCTGTCCGAAGAAGCGCACCGGCCGCTGGCGGATTGGGTCCGCGCCGGGGGCGTGCTGGTGGTCTGGGACGATGATTCCGATCCGTACAACCGGGTGCGCGAGTGGTGGAATAGCGACGGGCGGCAGTACGCGACGCCTCGGGTTCACCTCTTTGAACAACTCGGGCTGGCGCACAGTTTCGATCCGGCGGCGCCGGCGGACGACGCCCCCCGCGCCGTGGGCAAAGGCGCCGTCCTATGGCGTCGCGAAAACCCAGCCCGCGCCGCAGCCAGCGTCGAAGGCGACTCGAACGTCATCGCAAGCGTCAAAGCCGCCGTCTCGAAGTCGCCACGGCAATGGCGCGAAACGAACTACCTGCTCCTCGAACGCGGTCCCTATGTCGTCGCAGCCGGCCTCGACGAATCGGTCGGCGGCGCGCCCAAGATCCTGCGCGGTCGTTTTGTGAACCTGTTCGATCCCGACTTGAAGGTGCGCCTCGAAGTCACGCTCGATCCGGGCAGCCGCTGGTTCCTCCTCGATCTGGACAAGGTCCATCCTCCCGCTCCGGCGGTCCTGGCATCCGCCTGCAAGACGCTCCCCGCGGCCTCCGTCGCCTCCGCTGCAAGCCCGACGCGCTGGCACGTGGAAGGCGTGGCCGGCACGCCGGCGATCGTGTTGCTGCACGCGGCCAGCGCGCCGAAAACCGTAACCCTCGCCGGGCAACACCTGGATGACTGGTCTTGGGATCCGGACCAACGCCTCCTGTGGATTCGGTTCGGCAACACTTCGAGTCCGCGCGAGTTGTCTGTCGAGTTCTGACCGCCGTGCGCGGGTGCGCTGCCGACATCGAGAAACGGAGTTTGAGAAACGTTGCAGATTCAGCGTTCCTCCAGCACGATCGGAATTATGGCTTGGATCTGTTTGCTCATTGCCGGTCTCCTCGAGATCGCATGGGCGGTTGGCCTCAAATACACTGAGGGGTTCTCCAGGTTTTGGCCCAGCGTGGCAACCGTCTCGACCATGATTGCCAGTTTCGGCTTTCTTGCGGCGGCGCTGAAGACCATCCCCCTGGGCACGGGCTACGCGGTCTGGACGGGTATCGGCGCAGCGGGCACGGCGATCATCGGGATGGGATTGTTCGGCGAGTCAAGAGAGGCATTTCGCATTGTGTGCATCGCGCTCATCATCGCCGGGGTCGTAGGCCTCAAGCTCGTGTCGCCATCGTCTTAGGGTCTGTGCAAAAATTACTTCCGATTTTGGCGGGGCGGCACCGGGCCAGATGCGAGGCCCGAGGGA
>CAYPUR010000255.1:0-6873 GCA_964413865.1 uncultured Verrucomicrobiota bacterium | reverse complement strand
CCGTTTTGGGCACAACGAAACACCAGCCAATTGTGAGACACCACACTAGCCTGCATTTCTCACCACTTTTTGCCATCGCCAAGCAGGAGTTCACAAGAGAAGTCAGCATGCAGGCTAGGAAAGCAAAACCGGAATTCATTTTTGCACCGACCCTAAGGAATCGCCTTCACGTCGTAGCACCATAGCCGCCCGTGGTCCCGCAGATAGAACCTCCCGTTTGACACGACCGGGTAGGCCCAGGCCTTCTCCATGGGACTTGATCGTTCGGGTTGGTCTGGGGGAGCGAACCGGCCCTTTTCCCGGTAACCCTCGGGCGAAGGTTCGACCAAACCGGCCTCGCCATTCTCGCCGTGGAGGTAGAGCCGGCCATCGGCGTAACACAGGGAAGCCGCGCCCAAGGCGCGTTCCTCCCACTTCACGCGGCCGGTGGCGAATTCCACGCAGAGCAGGGCCTGGGCCGTGGTCCCGTACAAAAACTCGTTGACCTTCACGGCGCCGCCGATGGCCGTCGGCAACTTTGCCTCGAAATAGAGCTCTTCGATTTCGACCCGGTCGCCACTGGACACGAGCTTGATCGAACCGGCGCCCGTGCCGGCCGACGCCCAGTAGACGGCGCCTTCGGCCGCCAGGGGCGAGGGGATGTTCGCGTTGTACCTGCTGACGGCCCTGGCATGATGCCAAAGCAACCGGCCTGACCGGGCGTCAACACCGACCAGCCCTTTTTGGAGCAATTGCGCATAGTGCCGCACACCACCGGCCTCGACCACGATGGCCGAGGCGTAGGCGGCGTCGCCGGCCTCTGGCAGGGTGGCTTTCCAAATGGTTTCGCCCGTCTGCTTGCGAAGCGCGACGATGGTCGCCTCTGCGCCGCCCGGCGTGCAGACCAGCGTGTCGCCATCGATCAACGGCGATTCCGCATAGGCCCATTCGCCCGGTTTGCCGCCGAAATCGGTGCGGAGGTTCCTCTTCCAGCGCGCCTTGCCGCTGCCAACCTCCAGGCATGCCAGGTCGCCATCCGAGCCCAGGGCGAAGAGGAAATCACCCTCGACTGCCGGGGTCGAGCGAGCGGCGGGCATGTTGGGGTTTTGTTTGGGATTGCCCACGTTCCCCAAGCGCGTCGACCAGACACGCTGTCCGTCCCGCGTGTCGATGGCCTGGACGAATTCGTTCGCGGTGCCCTCGTTGGCCAGCACGTAGAGCCGGTCTCCGGCCACGGCGGGCGCCGCGTAGCCGGCGCCGATGTCCGATCTCTTCCAAAGCAGCTTGGGTCCTTCCGGCGGCCACTCCGGGAGCAGGCCGGTCTCCTGCGAAATGCCGTTGCGCTCAGGCCCGCGCCACTGGGTCCAATCGGCCCCCCTCGCCACCACCAACGCCAGAATCAGCGCACTGGCGAGTGTAACCGTCTCATGTCTTCGTCTCTGCATGTGACTCTCCTCTCCGCCGCGTGCACGCTCCTCCAACAAACCGCCAGAGTGTCGCCACCCACAACACTGTTTCTCGGAACGTGTGAGCTCAGTCTGAGTTCGAGCGGCATGAAGCATGTTCTTCGCCGCCCCACGGCAATCTGTCAATACCGCTCTTTTCTTTGGCGGGGGGTGTCTGCAAATGTCACACCCCTTGGAGTACGATGGCGGGCGATGAACGGAAGTCGAATGCCGGGAATGGTGCAGAGTTCGCCCGCGGCTTGTGAGCATTTTGAACGATTGCCGCACAGAGTTCGAACCGCTCCGCCGACCCCGCGCCGCTTGCCAATGACGCCTGTCTTGTACTTCGACGATCGGTGCGGCAAGCTCACGATCGGCACGAACGCAGAAGGAGCAAGCAACGTTAGCGCCCGGCAACTGGTCTGGCCTGAAACGTGGCTGCGGTTGAGTTCGGCAACAGAAGGGACCTGAAGACCATGTTTCGACAGTGATCTCGGTGTTGGGACTGAACCAATGAGCAAGAGGAAGAAGCTTGAGGCGGGCACGAACGGGGACCCAGGCCGGCGGCGCGCTTGGACGCGGGCTGGCCTTGGGATAGACTGCATGCCTGTGACGACGTTGAAATTCACCGCCATCCTTGAAGGCGACCAGGACGGACGGCCGCGGAATGGGTTGACGCTGCTCCAAACCAACGCGCCGCCCTGGATATTGATGTCAGTACCGCACTGGCAGCGATTGGAGAGTGAAGGGTGCCTGGTGGCCCCCGCGGTCTTCAAAACCGTTGTGTCGGCGCTCGCGTCGACAGGAGTGTTCGATTCGCTCCCTCTCCGCCAAACAGCGACTTCGAGTCGATTGCGGCTGGGCGCGGCTAATGCGCGGCGAACGGCAGCACAAGCGACAGGAGCAACGTGGCCAGCAGGCCGACCACGCTGTTGACGGTGACGACGATCGTCCACGACTTGAGCGTTTCCTTTTCGGTGAAGCCGCTGAGCTTGCCGACAACCCAGAAGCCGCTGTCGTTCATCCAGGAACAGATCATCGCGCCGAAGCCGATCGCCAGGAAGATATAGATCGGATGATGCGGCAGGGCCCCGCCCGTCATCAGGGGATAGACCATTGCGGCCGTCGTCAGCATCGCCACCGTGGCTGAGCCCTGCGCAATCCGTATCACGGCCGCGACCGTCCAGGCGAGCAGGACCAGGTTCACGCTGTGCCCTGCGGCAGCCTGCTTGACCGCCTCCCCCACCCCGGCGTTTTTGAGCATGAGACCGAACGCGCCGCCCGCGCTCGTGATGAGAATGATGACGCCCGCCGTGGCCAGGGGCGGTCCGATCATCTCGTTCACGCGCGCCAGCGTGATCCCGCGCTGCCGCATAAGCACGCCGATGGCAATAGCGGCCCCGATCAGCAAAGCCACGTTGCGGTTCCCGGCGAAGGCGACCATAGCATGCCAGGCCGGACGCTGATCGGCCGGCAGCGGGCTGGCGGCGAACGCCGACGCCAGACTGATCAGGAGGATTGGGAGGATGACCGGTAGAACGGACCAGAAGAAGGACGGCAACTCGTCCTCGGTTTGATTGATGATGGCGCGGAGATCATCGAGCGCCACCCCGGGCGCGTCGCGCATCGGCACCGTCATCCGCGCGTTGATCCACTTGGCCACCGTCCAGGACGCCGCGACCGGCACGATGCCGACGGCGACGCCGACGATGATCGAGAGGCCGAGATCGACGTGGAGGACTTCGGCCATCGCCAGCGGCCCGGGATGCGGCGCGCACATCGAATGCGTCACCGCGCCGCTGCAACAGATGGCCATGACATAGAGCAGATAGTCCTTGCCGGTCCGGAGGCAGAGGGCGCGGGCCAGGGGCAGCAGGAGCATGAAGAAGGTGTCGAAAAAGATGGGTATGGACAGGATGTACCCGGATATCAGGATCGCGGCTCCCGCCCTGCGTTCGCCAAAAATGGCCAGGAAACGCCGCACAACCTTGTCCGCCGCGCCGCTCTCCATCAGGCACATGCTGATCACCGACGCGAGCCCGATAACGACGGCGATCTTGCCGGCTGTGAGGCCAAACTCGGATGTTGTCAGCTCGACGGCGTGGACCCAATGGTTGGTGCCGGGCAAAGAGCCGGGCAAAGAGCCGGCAGGCGCGAGGAGACCCGCGGCGATCGCAGCCAGGATGAGGGCGATGAAGGCATGCAGGCGGGCCACGGTGATCAGGAAGACCACGAGGGCCATGCAGATGGCCAGGACCGCAAAGGGCCAGTAGACTGAAGCGCTGGCGGCAAAGAGAGATCCCATGCAGTCCTTTGCCTAACGCGCGTTGCCGCTCTCGAAACGCCGAAACCGATCATCCCCCAGGAGGGCGCGCAGGAAATCCATGCGGGCCTGGTCGACCGCCGCCAGTTCCTTGGTCTGCTGGTCGGGGGTGAGCGTCGGGTCGTTGAGGATGCGGCGGCGTTCCCGGTCGGTTTCCTGCGCGATCTGGTAGAGGGGCAATACGGTTTCGGCAGGGGCCCCCAAGCTCTCGGCCGCCTGGCGCGCCTGCTGGAAGACCGGATCCTGGCTCAATTGATAGTACGTGTTGCGCCCGTCGCCCAGGGCTGAACGCGCCGCGTCGGCCCGCTGGGCTTCGAGTTCCTGGCGCCGCTTGACGCTCTGGGGATCGGTGGCCCCGGCCAGGGCGGCCAGTTCGAGATCGATGCTGTCGGTGGCGCGGAACAGACTTCGGAACTCCTCCGCGGTCGCCTCGAAGCCCGCCAGGGTGCGGCGGAGCCGGTCCGCATTGTCGGAGTACCGCAGCAAGTACTCTTCGAGCTGTGCGGGCGTGAGGACCTTGGCCATCTCCTCGCGCAGTTCCCTGGCGACACGGGCGGACTCGGCGGGATCGATCTCCCTGCCCTGTTCGCGCATCGACTGGGCATGCAGGCGCAGCTTCTCGCGGCTGCGGAACTCGATCTCGCGCAGGGTCCTCTTGGTTTCGGCTGACAGCTCCCCGAGCAGAGGCCCATCGAGGGTGATGGCGCTGCCAGGGACCTCCGTGGCGGTGCCGGTGACATCCCAGTGCGGACCCAGAAGGCGCGTGAGCAGATCGCGCCGCTCGGCTTCGAGGGCGTCCTTTTCCTCGATCGCCTCCTGGGCGGCCTCGGGATCGGGCTGCGGCAGCCACCATTGGTGATTGGCCGACACTACCTCGGTGGCGCGGCGCCGGGCGAACAGCTCGTTGACATCGGCCACCACGATATCGCGGATGGTTTCCCTGGGGCACCCGATGTTTTCGAGGTTTCGGATGTAGGTGGGGTAATCGTCGGATTCGATGTCGCGCCAACTGAGGAACCGCGGCTGAAAAACCAGGTTCGTGCGGATGGGCCGGAGGATGTTCGTGACCAAGGAGCGCCGGGGCGGCGGTTCCAGGCGATAGACGGCGGAGGGTTTGCGCGCGCGCCGCCAGGCCGTCGCAATGACGAGGTTGGCCAGCAGCGAGAGCAACAGCAGAACCAGGGTCACCCGGTAGCGCATGGGCCGATTCTGACGCATCCGCCCGCAGCGGGCAAATCCAAAGTCGCGGTGCGTTTGTTGGGGAAACCCAAGTCCGTGACGCCGTTCCTGCGCCGCCATGGCCGGTTCGAGGATTCGCTCAAGGACAACAACGTGGCCGTGCTCGAATACGACCGGGCCGGTCACCTGGATGCGCTTGACGTAATAACATCCGTGGCTACAGTTGGGCTATGACGGTTAAACTCAAAGTCCGCAAGATCGGCAATTCGCTGGGGGTCGTGTTGCCCAAGGAAGTGCTGGCCCATCTGAAGGTGGAGGAGGGCGACACGATGACGCTGACGGAAGCGCAGGATGGGGTGCGTCTGACCTCCAGCAATCCCGAGTTTGCCAGGTCCATGGCCGTGTTCGAGTCGTTAAACCGCCGCTACCGCAACACGCTGCGAGAACTGGCGAAATGAAGGAGCCGTACTGGCTGACGCGGGAGGAGTGCCTCTCGCTGCACGACATGATGCTGTCGCACTACGGCGGCATCGTGGGCGTGCGTGACGAGAACATGCTGGAGTCCGCGCTGGCCCGCCCCCGGCAGATCTTTCATTATGGCAAGCGGGAGATGGCCGGCCTGGCGGCAGCGTATGCCGCAGGCATCGTGAAGAACCACCCGTTCCTCGATGGCAACAAGCGGACGGGGTTTATGCTCGGTGCAGGTTTTCTCGAGCGCAACGGCTTCGAATTCCACGCGACGGAAGCGGAGGCGGTCGTGCGCACGCTCGCACTGGCCGCGGATGAGATGTCGGAAGCGGCCTATGCGGAGTGGTTGATGGCGAATTCCAAACGCACCTGACCCATGTTTCATACCCGCGTGGCATCTGGGAATTGGTTTCTGGCGTGCCTTATCCTGACAGCCTCCCCCTGCCCCGCCCGTGTTGGTGCCGCCGCGGACGCATCGGCCCAGGCGGAATCGCCCGCGGCGGCCGAACGGCTCGCGGTCCGGCTTTCCTGGGGACACGCCTCGGACGCGCCTCGGACGTTCCATGTAGCCCTCGCGCCGAACGCCGTTTCGATCGAAACCATCCGGCCCGACGGTTTTGAATCGGGCGACACGTTTTCCGGCGGCGCGTGCGATACGCGGGCGGGCAGCGGCGATGTGGACGCCCTGGTTGCCGGGGTGGCTTGGCGCCAATCGCCAGCGTCTTCTTCGCGCGCGTCCAACTCAATGGCACGGGCGTGGTGCGCTTCGGCTTCCGGCTGGGGACGGAGAGCACAAACCGCCATCCGGAACTGCGTGAAGTCGCCGGACGCACCTGCGTCGTAGACCGCGAGACGGGTGCGGTCTGGCTGATGATCGAGCCGGAGGCCGGCTTGACCGTGAAGGCCCGGGCGCCCATCGCCGACGACCGATACCCGCGGATCGAGTTCGATTGCGTCGGCCAACTGGCGGCGGGCCAGGCGCGGACGATTACGGTCAAGCTCGCTTCGCCGGTCGCGGACGCGGATGCGGCAGCCGCGCTGGCTGCGCGCGACTTTACCAGGTCCAAGGCGGCCACGGTGCGCTATTGGGAAGATTGGCTGGCGCAGGGCGCACAATTCGACGTGCCTGAACCGGCGGTGAACAACCTCTTCCGTGCGAACCTGTGGCACGCGCTCGTGCTCCCGCGTCACCGCACGGACGAACAGGGCGCGGCGCGGATCGACCTGCCGTACTCGAACTTCGCCTACGGCCAGCTCAGCGCCGACTGGCCGATCAACCAGGCGGTGTATGTCGACTACATGCTCTACGGCTTGCGGGGGCATTTCGCTGTGGCGGAAGAGGAATTCGCCGCCATGTATTCCTCGCAACAGAAGGCGGACGGCCGCGTTGGCGGCTACGCCGAGGATGCTCTACTCGGTCGCGCAGCATTTCCTCCTCTCGCGCGACCGCGCCTCGTTCGAGCGGCTGCTGCCGGCCTC
>CAYPUR010000254.1:0-6905 GCA_964413865.1 uncultured Verrucomicrobiota bacterium | reverse complement strand
TTTTGCCCCAGCCCGGATTTCGTTGTCATCTTCCCAGTGGTGAGAAATCCGGGCTGGGGGCCTTTGCGTAGTAATAAACGCAGCTCCGGTACGGCATCTCGAAGGACTTCTTGGCCGTGGTCTGATGACGCGGATTCTTCGTGAGCGAGGAGAAGAACTCCTGCTGGTAGTTAATCACCCAGCGGCAGGAGGATTCAAAGCGGATCTTGTCGGCGCCACGGCAGCGCAGCATCGTGAACAGGCCACCGGACTTCCAGCGGTCCATGCGCGTGATGGCCGCGTAATGATCGGATTGAATTCCGCCGCCCATGCCCCACGAGAAGCCGTAGAGGTCTTCGCTGCCCAGGTATTCCATCTGCGGCGTGGCGCTGCCGTCGAGGTAGAGTTCCTGATTGGCCTCGCAAATGAGATCGCTGTTCACGGTTTCCGGACGATCCGCCTGCACTTGCAGCCAATGCGCGACAATCGTTCCCGGGCCGCGGAGGTTGCACACCTCGATCGTCTCTTGGGGGATCGTCGGCGCGCCACTCCGATGCTCCACATGCAGGTAACCGGTGTTCTTCGGCAACGATTTCACCTTCTCCCACTGAATGTCGCTGTAACCGCCAAACCCCTTGTCCGTCGGGTTCTCCACCTCGATACGGATGTGTTTCCGAAACGGCATGGGCAGCCGGAAGTTGTGCGACTCCTTGACGTGCGAGAAATAGACCGTGCTGAAATGGGCCGTCCGCGCCTCGACGTCGCCGAGGAAATCCATCCACGGCATCTCAATGGCCGGCTTCGCCTCGCCGTCGTACCACACGCGCAAAATCAGCTTGTCCTGCTCGCCACCGCCGTACTTCGAAACGTGGAACAGCGTCACCACGCCCGGCCCGTCCACGTCCAGCATCACGGTTTTCGACTTGGGCGTCAGCTCGGGGAGCTGTGGATACTTGTCATTCGGCCAGTGACTGAACGCCAACCGGCTCTGCGCACCGCCGCCAACGCCCGTCAGCGCCTGCCAGTCATGCGGGCCGTCGGTGCTCGCGGCAGGCGCGAGTGCAGCGCCGCCCAAGGCCATGACAAGGGCGGCAGCGAGGTTAAGCCGCTGCAGAATCCAGCGAGGCTGCTCCAGAACCCCGCAGCGGCGGCTCGACAGAGCGCCGCCAACTGGTCTGGTCTGGGCCAAGAATGCGGCGCTCTGCCGAGACACCGCTACGCTGGACTTGATTCGACGAAGGTTCATGGTGCTCATTTTTCGTGCGGGTGGAGACCGTGTTAATCAATCTGCCGGATCGCCGACTCGACCGCCCTGTTCACCGTGACGCTCGACGCGTTGGTGGTCGGCGTCCCCGCCACCGTCAGCTTGCCGCTCCGCGTCACGCTGGTCAGTTGGTTGAGGGCGTTGGTGATCGAGAAGGTCTGCACCAGCGGTTGCGCCGCCGCGAAGTCGTTGGTCCGCTGCGCCAGGTTCCCCGCCGCGTCGTAGCCGCAGGACTGCGTCCAGGGCGATGCATTGGGCTGGAGCAACGTCAACCCGCTGCGCGGCCCGGCGTACTGGTAACTGTAGCTCACGGCTTTTTCGGCCCAGGGACCATCTTCAGTCGCCAACCGATTGGTGGGGTAATTGTAGCTGGTCTGGCCGATGCCGTCCACGAGGTTCGGCAAGGGGTCGGTCCCCATTGCCTTTCGCGCTAAGCTTTGAGGGCGTTGAGCGGGAATTCCCAGGCCTCGGCCCGGCGCATCATGTCGGCCCAGGTGACTTCGCTCTTGGTGTAGGCGGCGGTGCGCCCGAGGATGGTCGTGAGGTTGCTGCGCACGCTGGGGGCGACGGTGGGGTTGGAGAAGTCACCCTGGACGATGCTGGCGTGGAAGGCCTTGACGTTGTTCTCGACCCCCTCGGCGTAGATGCGGCTGGTCTGGCCGCCGTTGTACTTGTCGTCGCAATGCACCACCACGGCGCCGCCGTAATGCGTGTCGATCGTGCCTTCCGTCCCGTAGATGCGGCACTGGATGTCGTCCCAGTCGCGTCCAACCTGTTTGGAGGAGAAACTGATCAGCACGTCGTTGGGGAACCAGAACACCACCGCGAAGTGATCCCAGCAGTCCCCGGCGAACGGGCGCGCCCGTCCGCCGGTGCCGAAGGCGCGCAGGGGCGCCGCGTCGAGGATCCAGGTGCAGACGTCGAGGGAATGGATGTTCTGCTCGGTGATGACGTCGCCGCTCAGCACGCGGTCGACGGCCCAGGCGCGGACGCGCGCTTCGGGATTGCCCACGTTCTTTCTGTATTCATCGTCCATGCCCTGGAAGTAGAGGCTGCATTGGTAGGTAGACTCGCCGCTGATGAGCTTGCCGATGGCGCCCGCATGCACGCGCTTCACAGCCTCGATGTAGGCTGGCTGGGCGCGTGTCTGGAAATCCACCAGGAACGCCCGCCGGTTGGCGGTGGACTGGCGTCCGCTCTCGGCGATGGACAGGCAGCCGGGCACGTCCACAGCCGCCGGCTTGGCCAGGTAGACGTGCTTGCCCGCCGCGACGGCGTCGGCGGCCTGCATGGCGTGGAAGAACGGCGGCGATTGGATGGCGACCGCGTCGACCTTGTCCAGCATGCGTCGGTACCCATAGAGGCCGCTGAAACGCATCGCTTCCGGGATGCCGTGCTTGGCCCCCGCCGCGTCGGCCTTGTCCTGGAAGTAGTCGGCGCAGGCCACAACGTCGAATCCGCCGTGCTTCTTGAAATAATCCAGGATCCACGTGCCCCGACCCCCGCAGCCGATCAGGCCGAGTTTGATCTTGGCGTCGGCGTCCGCCCCGCGCACCAACTGCGGGCTGAGCACGCCGAATCCCAGCGCGGTGGCGCCGGCACCGGCGCCGGCCAGAAACTGGCGGCGGTTCAAGGGGGTGGATGATGGCAGTGGGGTGGATGGGTGAGCAGACATGGCGTTCTCCGGTTTGAATGGTCTCATGACACTGCGCGGGCGGCGTGCATGGCGCGTCCATGCGATCCGCCGTCCCGACGGACCGAACAATGGCCGCCGCCGGGGCGCGGCGCAAGCCGCATGTGCGATCCGCGGCGCGCGAAGTCTGCTTGGCACGGCGGGCAAAGGGGCGTATGGTGCGGGCATTGTGAAAGGCAGAGATCTCGCGTTCATGGGCCGGGCATGCTCAGCCCGGATGTTTCACAGAGCTTCGCGGAGTCTGACATCCGGGCTGGCGGTTCTGGGATTGTGTGCCTTGCTGGTCGGGCAGGAGACCGCCGGGCAATGGCCGAGGCAGGTCGAGACGCCGCAAGGGCAGTGCATGGTCTTCCAGCCGCAACCGGCGGCGATCGAAGGCGATCGGCTGAGCGCGCGCGCGGCCCTGGCGGTGACGCCGGCAGGGTCGACCAACGTCGTGTTCGGCATCGCCCAACTCGAGGCGCGCGCCGTCCAGGACTCGAGCGGCAAGGCGACTGTCATTAGCGAGGTCGCATTGACCCAGGTCAGCTTTGCCCCGGCCAATGCGGCTGCGATGGCCGGCCTGGCTGACGCACTCAAACCCGACCTGTCCAAAGTGACCTGGTCCATGCCCTCGGACACATTGCGGGCTGGTCTGGACGCGGTCGAGGGGCAGCGTGCAGCCGCGCGGGGTCTTGCGGCCAACGCACCCCGCATCCTGTACAGTCAGAAGCCGGCGGCGCTGATCGTACTCGATGGTGCTCCGCAGCTCCGTCAAATCCCAGACTCGACCATGCAGCGTGTGGTCAACACGCCATACGCGATGGTGTTCGATCCGGCGTCGCAACGCTACTGGCTGCGCGGCTCGTTCGAGTGGTTTTCCGCCGCGGATTGGCGGGGCGAATGGACTCCGGCAGCTCAGCCACCGGCCGAGGTCGCCGCGGCCTTGCCGGCCGAGGTCGCCGGCGAGGCTCCCACCGTTGGACGGCTCACCACGGTGTCCCCGCAGATTCTGATATCGACCGAGCCGGCCGAACTGATTGTGACGCAGGGCGAGGCCACCTATGCGCCGGTTGCGGGGAGTGACCTGTTGTACGTGAGCAACAGCGAACAACTGCTGTTTTTCACCCTCGACACCAAGGAATACTACGTTGCCTTGTCGGGCCGATGGTATCGGGGTCCCGCCCTGAGCGGTCCGTGGGATGCGGTGGCGGCGGATGCATTGCCGCCGGCCTTTTCCAAGATCACTCCAGGATCGCCCAAGTCCGAGGCGTTGACTTATGTGGCGGGGACGGTGGAAGCGCAGGATGCCGTGGTGCAAGCCGCCATTCCGCAGATCACCGCCGTCGAGCGCGGTCCCGCGGACGTCGAGGTCGAGTATGAAGGTGCGGCCCAATTCCAACCGGTGGAAGGCACCTCTGTGCAGTACGCCGCCAATACCGTCGATGCCGTCTTCCTGGTCGGAGGAAACTACTACATGTGCCGCGACGCCGTCTGGTACACGGGCCCCGGTCCGGACGGGCCGTGGTCAGTGGCCACATTCGTGCCGACGGAGATCCAGTCGTTACCCCCGAGCAACCCGCACTACAACGTCAAGTACGTCTACGTGTACGGTGTGACGCCGCAGGAGGTCTATGTCGGGTACGAGCCCGGCTATTCTGGCTCTTACGTGTACGGGCCGACCGTGGTCTACGGCACCGGGTGGTGGTATCCGGGGTACTACGGGCCGTCGTACTATTGGGCGTATCCCGCGACGTTCGGATTCGGCTTCAGTTACAATTCCTGGTCCGGATGGAGCGTCGGTTTCGGCTGGGGTTACAGTTGGCTTGGTTGCGGATACCGATGGGGATGGGGCGGTTGCTATCCCTGGGGGTGGTGGGGGCCGAGACGCGCCTACTGGGCAAGTGCGCCCCGCTATCCGCACTATGAGGGACACTCTCATGGGCGGGGTGGCCACGGTGGCTACGGTGGCTACGGACGTGGCGGTCCACCAGTCCGGAGCGGAGATCACGCCGGGGTGCGGCCGGGGTCGAGGCCCGATCGGCCATCGGGCGGTATGCGACCGGACGTTCCCGGTCCGAACGACCGGGCGAACAATGCGCAGCGCCGCAGCCTTCCGTCCTACGCGCGCACGGCCAGGGCGCCTTATCAGCAACCGACTGCGCTGAGGCCCGCCCAGGGCGCTGCATCGAGATCGAATGTCGGGGGTGGTCCGAGCCAGTTGACGCAGTCCAGTCGGCCGCAAGTGCCGACCAGCCCGGGCTCGATGTCTCAGCGGTCGCCTCAGGCCCGTCCCGGAGACGCCGGTTCGCCGAGCCGCTCGACTGTTGGCCGCGCACCCGACGCAGTTACCAACCCCGTCGCGCGGAGGGAAGGAATTCAGCCGGGACGTTCGGTTGCCAGTTCGAGCTCAAGTTCGCCTGCCCGAACCGCGCCGGCACGGAACCAGACCGTTGCCAGCCGACAACCGGCGGGCGTCGCGGGAGGGGTACCGGGAGGTTCTTCGGCCGCGCCGAATCGCGTGACAGGCGAGAGAGCGAGCCGTCCGGCGGTTGCCGCACCCGTCCCGCGTCCGAACACGATCAGTTCGGGGCCTTCCGTGCGCTCATCGTCGCCCGCGGTCCGCAGTTTCTCGCCACCCGCACGCTCGATGCCGTCGCAATCGCCGGTCTCGATGCGGGGCGGGTCGTGGCCCGGCTCCAGGCCGACTTATGCGCCATCGGCTCCCCAGACCGTTACCCGGTCGCCCTCGATCGGGGGTGGGTCGGTTTATCGCTCGGCGCCGTCGCGCGCTCCCGCGCCCTCCTATGGCACGATGAGCCCCACTCCCTCGATGCGAGCGCCTGTTGCGGCCCCATCGGCACCAACTCGAGGAAGTTACTCGTCGCGATCGGGTCCGCCGATGGGATCGGCACCGACCCGTTCCTCGGGGGGATTCTACGGAGGGGCGCCGAGCCCGGGCGGTTCCTCGCGAGGCCGATGAGTTAGGGAGATTCGGCCTGAAGGCGCGCGTGCCAGACGGTGTCGATCCATTCGCCGCGCTGGAATCTGGCTTTCAAGCACTCGCCTTCCTGGCGCAATCCGGCCTTGTCGAGCGTTTTGCGGCCGGCGGCGTTGCGGCGGTCGGTGACGGTCGCAATGCGATGCAGGTTCAATTTCCGGAAGGCGAAGTCCAGGATCGCGCCCACCGTCTCGGCGCCCAGTCCTTGGCGCCGGTGATTCGGGTGAATGAGCATCTGGAAACCGAGTTGCCGGAGATCGTCATCGAGGAAGTGCAGCGAGGCGACGCCGATCAGTTTGGGGTTCTCGCGCAGGACGAGGCCCAAGTTGAGCGCGACGCCAGTCTGCGTGAAGCTCACGGACTGGTCTTTCTCGATCCACTCGATGACGCCGGCTTCATCCAACGGATTCCAATCGAGATAACGAAACGATTCCTCGTTGGACATGAGCTCGAGCAGGTCCTTCCAGTCGTCGGGCGCGAATCGTCTCAGAACCAGGCGTTGCGTGTTCAGCGGGAGCGGCAAAGTCAGGCCGTACTCCTGGCTTTGTGCGGGGACCACAACCACGGCGAAACAGAGAGGGCACTCCTGGGGAAGACCCGCGCGGTGGTCTGGAAATGAGATCGCACGACTGCAGTGAGGGCACTTGAAGTCGACAAAAAGCGGTTCAGGCGTTTCTGGTGTCATAATCGCAAGATGCCGCGAGGATAGCGCCGCGTCTCCACTAAAGCACTTGAAAACGACGCGTGCTCCCTCCTTGGCTCCCGGCCTGCTCCTGCAGGCTCTGAGGCGTCGCGAGGGGGAGTTAAAAGGACGCGTGCAGCGACCGGTCGACCAGAAGGTCGAGGCCACGGCGACCCGATGCCATCCGACCCCCATTCGAGCTGAACCGGCCCTGCTGAGCTCACGACGCTGCCCAGTCACGAAATGGTGCCCTTGTAACTGACAAGTTGTTATACTAACTGCCATTCAGATGTGACCCTCTAAGGGT
>CAYPUR010000253.1:0-6947 GCA_964413865.1 uncultured Verrucomicrobiota bacterium | reverse complement strand
GCACGCGGACACAGTGTGGTCGAGATTGGGTCCATCGGTTTGGGGCGCGGGTTTCGGATTAGCCCGCATTTCAGGTGAAATGTGACGGTGACCGGTCAGATGACATCAAAAGTTGGTGAGATGCGGGTGAACGACAGATCGCCTGGCTGGCGGGCACGCGCTGGCCGGTGTGGATGGTGATCGACCTCCTCGACGAACTGAAGGGCGACGTGACGGCGCCCGCCAAACACATGCGCCAACCCGCCGCCCTGGTCCGCGTGGCGGCCGCGTACGCCAAGGCTTACCTGGATGAGATCAAGGCTGAGCGCAACCTGGCCGCCGCGCGCAGTGAGTTGGCCGGACTCGCGCACGTGTTGCCTCACGTCGAGTCGCTATGAAACTGATGCTCGATGTCCATCTCGATCCGGAGTTGGCCAACGCTCTGCGCCGCCTTGAACCTGTGCTCATCCGGCTTCTCCAACCGCGGAAAGAAGGGCCTTCAAGAGCGGTCTTTGATGCTCTTCATGCCGATTCCTTCGGGAACGTGTAAAACTCGTAAATGATCCGCCAGGTGAACTCGGCCCCGGGCTCGATCTCCATGTCGATGAACGGTTCAATCGAGAGCGGCGCCCGGATCGCCCACAAGGCCATTCGCGAAAGCGGCCGGTCCGACGTCATTCGGACGCCTGCTCCCAGGCGCCGGTTCTCGATTCGGATGTCGTAATCCTTTGGACCGGCGCCGAACCCCTCGATGCCCATATACACCCGATCCTCACCGGTGAGCGCCTTGGCAAAAGTGATCCGGTTCCCTCGCACTTCCACCTGATTGCTCGCCGAGGGCGGGTTGGGGCGGATGTGGAAGGGGACCGTGATCGAGAAATCGGGGCCGGGCGCCTGCCGGTCGAGGTAGAGGAAGTTGTGATTGTAGACGCTGGTCTGGATGATTCGCTGGCCCGTGTTGCGCAAGCCATGGTCAAGCACCATCCGGGGCGGGTCGCCCGCCACCGACACGCGCTTGCGATACGCATAGGCATAGCCCGTCGATGGATCGGCCAACTCGTGTCGGAACTCGATCGAATCAGGGGTCCGGGCGAGAGACCATCTCCCGCCGTCCTTGACCGGGTAGAGCCGGAAAGGACTGTAGTCTTTTTCATCCGGCCTGAGAAGGACACCCACGCCAATCTTAACGAAAGTCCCGCCGGCCGTGGCCTGGTCGAATCCCAGGCCCTTGCCTTTGGTCACAAACTCCTCCGCGGGTCCAGTGATGGCGGTGCAGGGACCGGCGACGATGTCCGCGCCCTCGTAAATGAAGTCGTCGACGCCGGGATCGCTGCGCTGGAACCACTGCGGGAAGAAATCGTGTCCGGCGTATTCCAGGCCCTCGATCACCCCGGACCAATCGAACCGGGTCCCGCGGTAGAAGCCGGTGTTCGCGTCAGGCAGATACACCCGCACTCGAATGGGACCATTGGCGATTTGGGCCTCGGGAGCCGGACCCGCCGAAGCGCAGATGGCGGCGGCAAGCGGGACGCCGAGGGCCAGGGGTGAGGTCGTTTTCATGCAGCCGGACAATCGCACCTGGCGTTCCTGAGAACAAACACCTTCTTTCCCACCGCGGAGCGTTCGACGCAACAAGGATCAAAGGCTGGCCAAACGCGGGGGTTCTGCCACTCTCCAGGCGCATGAACGACTGGATTACTGGTTACGTGGCCGCGCAGAAGGCGGCCCTCGATTCGATCCCCACCGACGCCGTGGCGCGCTTGACAGGCACACTCCAGCGGGCTTGGCGCGAGGATCGTCAGATCTTCGTCTTCGGCAACGGGGGCAGCGCCGCCAACGCGTCCCATTTCGCGACCGACCTCGGCAAAGGCGCTTCGGACAAGCTGCCGCGGCGTTTTCGGGTCTTGTCGCTCAACGACAATGTGCCCTGGATGACGGCGCTCGGTAATGACTATTCGTACGAAGACGTGTATCTGCGCCAACTCCAGAACTACGCCCGGCCCGGCGATCTGGCGCTGACCATGAGCGTCAGCGGGAATTCACCCAACCTCGTCAAGGCCATCCAATGGGCGGCGGCCAACGGACTGCACACGATCGCGCTGGTCGGGAGCAAACGCGGGCGCCTCGCCGAACTGGCCCAGGATGTGATCGTGATCGACGACACACACTACGGGCGGGTCGAGGATTGTCATATGGGGATCTGCCACATGCTTTGCTACGCCTTCATGGAACAGCCCGAATCGGTGACTTCGATCGGCGCCGCCGACAGATGACCGTCAAATCGTTCGGTTGCTTCGCGAAGCCCGATCTTTTGTTCTTCACACTTCTTCCGTGAACCGCTCCCTTTCGAAGGGCCCTGCTTCTTCGGAGGGCCCTGCTTCTTCGGAGGGCCGAGTTACACGATGCCCTGATTGATGACGATGACTGTCCCGAGCCAGGAACTCTCCCGCAACCGCGGGATCGTCCCTCCGAGATGGGTTCATGGCCCCCATGCGCATGGACCCGTTGAACTTCAACGCTCCCAAGAACCCGTATTCGGTTCTCCCGGCAAGATCTGTGTCCCGGGCATCGGCCAGCCGTCCTCCCTCCACTCGAGGCGCGTGCGCGAGCGCGATCACGGGTGAACTGGGCGCGAGCCGAAGGCCCGTGCCGGGATCGAGTTCGACGAGCTTGATCCCCGACCAGAACGATCCGAATGCGAGCCAGAGGCGTCCCTCCCGATCGAGCATGGCGCTTGGGTCGATGGCGTTGGTATCGTTCGTTGCATGCGATCGGACCACAATGCCGTCGTCTCTCCACGCGTATGCCGGTTGCGTTGGATCGAGGGTGCGGTTGCTGGCGAGGGCAATCACCGAACTGTTCTTTCCCCAGGCCGAGATCGAGTAGTCGAGCAGGTAGCGGCGGCCCACATGGATGATGTCCGGCGCCCACCGATGACCGCGATGTCCGGGCACGACTCCGTCGATCCAAGCAGGGAGCCTCGGCATCACCCGCGGACCGGGATCAAGCCTTGTCAGTAAAGGGTGAAGTTCACTTCCGTCCCGATCGGCGCGGGCGGATCAGGCTTGCGCCCCTGCTCGTTTCGATAGACCGACACGTGGCGCATGGCGCGGGTGGTCAGCAGCAGATCGGGCACACCGTCGCCGGTGAAATCGCCCGTCAGGACCAACCGCTCATCTCCATCGAGGTCGTCTTGCGGGTCCATGCTGAGCGTGGCGATGCGCCGGCCGAGGCCGTCGTAGAGGCCGCGCGACTGAGCGACGACAATCTCGGACAGTCCGTCGCCCGTCCAGTCGAGCAGGGCGTGATGCCGCGCATAGTCGGTCCGGATCTTCGTCTGCACCTGACCCTGTTCATCGATCACCCACACGGGGCCGTCACCCCAAGGCCGGTGGTCGATATCGACGGCGAGTTGCACTCCGGGGAGGCCCGGGCAGATCCGGCCCACGTCGATGGACTCGAAATGTTCCCCATCGATCTCCCAGATCGACTGGCCGTTGCCATCGAGCAGCGCGATGCCGTTGGCTCCGCACAGTGTCATGGCGAAACGGAACTCGGCCGGGCTCTTGCCCTGCCGCACCAGCCGGAAGCAATCGCAGTGTCCCCGCTCCTGCCGGATCTTGCGCGACTGGAACACCCAGCGGACGCGTCCGTCCGCCTCGAGCATGGCATAACCGGCGGCCACCTCGTCGCGTCCGTCGCCGTCGAGATCGATGGGAACCGGCTGATGGGCGGTGAGATAGCCGCCCGGTTTCTCGACTGTCCAGAGCTGGCGCCCGCGTTGGTCGAAAGCCCAAATCTGGGTGTAGCGGGTCTTGACCAACACGTCCGTCGCGCGCGGCCCGCCGCTCAGATTGGCGAACACCAGGCAATCGGTCGCGTCCTTGGGCAACGGGAAACGCCGCCGTTCGCGCCCCGTGGCGCCGTCCAATTCGACGAGAAACCCCTCGGTGCACAGCACCACCTCGGAGCGGCCGTCGCCGTCCCAGTCGTAAACCTGGCAGGCGACGTCGTGGTGCAACTCCCTGCGCCCGATCCCGCGATCGCCCCAGCGCCACAGCACGCTGCCGTCGAGTCGCTGCGCCACGGCGGCGCTGGTGGAATGTACGTCATTCGCGTCGACGTTCCGCGCGCTGACGATCTCGGGGACGCGGTCGCCATCCAGATCGCCTGCCACGACCCATGCTCCGGAATACTCCGGGTCGAGCGCGATTTCGCGCCAGGGCTGGACCATAGCGACGGAAGGCGGTTCAACCCCGGCGCAAGCCTCATCGAGCGGCGGCCCGATCAGTCCCCAGACGGCCAACAGGAGCGTGCCCGCCCGCATCGATCCAAGACTCGAAATCCCACGCTCAACGCCTGATAAAGCGTCTCGTCGAGAACCGAATGCTGAACATCGAGCGCCGGACGATCGGTTCATCCTGAACCTCCGGAAGCCTCACGCGTTGAGGATGCCGCCCTGGCTTGCGTTGGTGACCAGCTTGCGGTAGCGCGCCAGCCATCCGGTCAAGTCGCGCCAGACAGGCTGCCAGGCACGCTTGCGCTGGGCGAGTTCGGCGTCGGACAGCAGGCTGTCGATCCGCCGGTTCGGGAAGTCGATGCGGATCCGGTCGCCCGGTTTGAGGAGGCCGATGGGGCCGCCCTCGGCGGCCTCGGGCGAGACGTGGCCGATGCACGCGCCCGCGGTGCCGCCGCTGAACCGCCCATCGGTGATGAGCGCGACCTTGTCGCCCAGACCCATCCCGGCGATGTAACTGGTCGGCGACAGCATCTCCTGCATCCCAGGCCCGCCGCGCGGCCCCTCGTTGCGGATAACAACGACGTCGCCGGCTTTGACCTTGCCATCGAGGATGCCGGCGCAGGCCTCGTCCTGGCTCTCGAAGATGACGCACGGCCCCTCGAACACAAAGCCCGGTCCGCAGTTGGCCCGGAACGCGTCGCTGATCCCGGCGGTTTTGACGACGCTCCCTTCGGGGGCGATCTGGCCGTAGAGGACCGCGAGACCGCCATCGGCGGAATACGCCGTTTCCCTGGTTCGAATGCAATCGCGAGGGTCGAACATGAACACGGGGTCATGGGGCATCAGCCCCAGTGGCCGGGCCTCGGCCAACGCGCCCGCCCCGTAATCGTGCCAGGCCTTGCCAATCGTCCAGTTGCGAAGCCGCCCGGTGCGGAGCAGGCAGCTCTTCTTCTTCTCGCCCCCCTCGTAGTGGGAGACCAGAAGGACCGGCGCGCCTTTCAAGCTGGCCAACTCGGCGCGGACGCGTCCCTTGAATTCATCGAATTTGGCCTTCAGACCGATCTCGATGGCCCCGGGGCCAACCCAGGTCAGGCCCTCGGTGACCTGCAACTGGCCGTCGGCGGCGAAGAGCGAGGCGGCAGCCACGGCGTCGCCGGCGTTGAAGGCGGCGGCGAAGCGCCAGAGGGTCAGGGCGCGCGGGTCGGCTGGGAAATGGAACAGCGGTTTGGGGGCGAGGCTGCCGCTGGCGGTGCGGGCAACAGGGCCCAACGTGTCGTTGGGATCCAGCGCGAGGGCCGAGGCGCCCGAGACGCGGACGGCTTTGGCCCAGGGGGTGCACGCCTCGGATCGGATGTCCCAGTCGTCGATGTTTTGGCCGAGCGTTCGTCCCGTGACCGTCATGCAGTCCAGGTTGAGCACTCCCATCCGTTTGAGTTCCCCCAGAATGGTATGGATGCCGCCGGCCCGATGCACGTCCTGCAGGTGGTAGTTGGACGAGGGAGAGACCTTGCACAGACACGGAATGCGGCGGCTGATGCCGTCGATGCGCGCGATGTCGTAGGGGATGCCCGCCTCGCGCGCGATGGCGAGGGTGTGGAGGACGGTATTGGTCGAGCCGCCCATGGCGACATCGAGCATGAGGGCGTTGTCGAAGGCTTCGAGCGTGGCGATATCGCGCGGCTTGAGATCGCGGCGGACGAGATCCAGGATGACACGGGCGGCGCGCTCGTAGAGGGCCTCGCGCTCCTTCGAGACGGCGAGGATCGATCCGTTGCCGGGCAGGGCCATGCCGAGCCCCTCGCAGAGGCAGTTCATCGAGTTGGCGGTGAACATGCCCGAACAGGAACCGCATGTCGGACATGCCGTCTGTTCGAGCCGCGCCAACTGTTCGGCGGTGATCTGGCCGGTCTTGAACTCCCCAACGCCCTTGAACACCGAAATCAGATCGGATTTCGCCGTGGCAGGCTGGAGGTAAGCCGCCAGGTCCTCGTGCGCCGCCTTCTGGTCGGCAATCCCGGCCGCCATCGGCCCGCCGCTGACGAAGACAGTGGGGATGTTGACGCGCATGGCCGCCATGAGCATGCCGGGAATGATCTTATCGCAATTCGGGATGCACACCATGCCATCGAAGCAATGCGCCCTGAGCATGGACTCGACGCAATCGGCGATCAGGTCGCGCGACGGCAGCGAGTAGAGCATGCCGGAGTGGCCCATCGCGACACCATCGTCCACGCCGATGGTGTTGAAAATGAACGGCACGCCGCCGGCTTCGCGCACGAGGCGTTTCACCAGTTGCCCGACCTCGTTCAGATGCGCGTGGCCGGGAATGCAGTCGGTGTAGCTATTCGCTATAGCAATAAACGGCTTGTCCCAGTCCGCTTCTGATTCAATCGATCCGGTCTGCTGCAGCAAGGCTCGGTGTGGAGCCTGTTCGAAACCCTTCTTGATGATGTCAGAACGCATGATTCTTCCTCAGTTATGATCCGCCGCTGCCCGGTCGATCCCCGGCTCGGGACAGGGCTGCCGACAGTCTAAAGCGGACACGGAGCCTTTGTCACGCTTTCGCGTCTCAACGCAACGACCGTTGAAGGCGGTGTCGGGAAGCGACGCATCTCGGACGGCCGAGCGCCGCGAGGCCCTCCGAGTCTTGGTTGCGGCCCTGACGCGCCGCAAAGTCCCCGGGCTTAGGGTCTGTGCAAAAATTACTCCCGATTTTGGCGGGAGCGCC
>CAYPUR010000252.1:3540-6953 GCA_964413865.1 uncultured Verrucomicrobiota bacterium | reverse complement strand
CTAGCAGCAGTTGCCGGGGTGACAGCACTCTGGGGAGCCTGCTCCACCACCGTCGCCTCCACCTCGAACGCGTCCGGGGAGGATCAGATCGCCGCGAACAGCTCCATCATGCTGGCCCAGGCGAGCCGGACAACGCGGCCCCGGGGCGGGCGGGTGACGACCCCTTTGACACCGGCGCCAGCTCAGCCAGTTGCGACTCCCGTGGCGGTGAGCGTTGCCCCGCGAGCCGGAACCGCCTCGGCGGCTTTCCCCACGGGCAATCCCCAGACGGGCGCACTGCTCGTCGAGAAGACCAGTCCGGCCGAGGTTCTCCTGGGCAAGGCGTTCGAAACCGTCATCAAGGTGAGCAACCTCACTGGCTTGGCGCTTCAGGATGTCACGCTCACCGACCAGATGAGCGGCAACGTTCGAGTCGAGGAAGCCACGCCCAAAGCGGATCGGAGCACCGGGAGTGAATCGACGTGGGTTCTGGGCGAACTGGGGCCGCGCGAAACCAAAGAGGTGCGCATTCGCGCCGTGGCGCTGGACGAATCTCCCATCACCGGCTGTGCAACCGCGACATTCCGTCCGGTCGTCTGCACCACGATCGCGGTGGTCAAACCGGCGATCGAGTTGGTGAAGACGATGCCCGCCCAGGTGCTTCAGTGCGATCCGATCCCTGTCAAGCTGGTGGTGAAGAACAGCGGCACCAGTGCGCTCACGGGTGTGCGCGTGACTGACACGCTCCCCGAAGGCCTGGTGATCGACGGGGCCGCCGGGGCCAAGACGTTCGATGTCGGCGACCTGGCGCCGGGCCAGTCGCGGGAACTCGGCTTTACCGCCAACGCGACGCGGACGGGGAGCTTCGTGAACCCTGCCAAGGCCACGTCGACTCAGGGTGTGGAAGCTGCGGCCGACGCCTCGGTCACTGTGGTCAAGCCGGCGCTGGCGGTGGCCTGCCAGACGCCCGCCCCGAAGGCAGGCGACTTTGTTGAGTACATCGGCCGTCCGTTCGAGGTCTGTTGGGAAGTGCAGAACACCGGAAATGCCCCATCCGCCAACACCGTGTTGGAAGTCCCGGTCCCTGCGGGTCTGACCCTTCGTTCAGCCAGCGATGGCGGGGCGGGCGCGGGCGGCAAAGCCGTCTGGAACCTTGGCTCGCTGGCGCCTCAGGCCGCCAAGAAGGTCTGCGCGACCTTCAGCGCGGCGAACAGCGGCACGTACGCGTTCGAGGCCGCGACGGCCGGTGCCTGCGCCGAGCCGGCGCGGACCAGTTGCAGCGTTGCCATTCAGGGCGTAAGCGCCATCCTGGTCGAAGTTGTGGACGATCCGGATCCGATCCAGGTAGGCGAGCAGACCACCTACACTGTGCGCGTCACCAATCAGGGCGGCGGCATGGATCTGCGCGACGTCACAATCAAGGCGGTTCTGCCTGCCGGAATCGATCCCGTGTCGGCGTCCAACGCCGGACAGATCAGCGGCAAGAACGTGACATGGGCGCCCGTGCCGGCTCTGGCACTGAAGCAAACGATCACCTACACGGTCGTTGGCAAGGCGGTTGGCGCGGGTGACCAGCGCCTCGAGGTCCTTGTGACCACGCGCGAACGCCAGACGCCGATCACCGAGATCGAGTCGACGACGACTTACTAAAACCAGCTCATTCTCTAGCACAGTACGCCGAAGGGCTGACCGCACGGTCAGCCCTTCGCTGCCCTTGTCTGTCACAACAGCGCAGGGCTACAAACCAAAAACCAAGGCACCGAAAGGAACAACGCATGAATATCGTCGAATTGATTATGAGCCAGATGGGCGGAGACACGGCCAACAAGCTCAGCTCTCTGATCGGGGACAACCGGGCCAAGACAGAAACCGCAGTCGGCGCCGCTGTGCCGGCATTGCTGGCGGGCCTCACCAAACTGGTCTCGAAGCCCGAGGGAAGCAAGCAACTCGATGCCCTGCTCGGCAAGCAGGACACCGGGGTGCTGAATAACTTCACAAACATGCTCGGCAGCCAGGGCGCCTCGATCGCCGAAAAGGGCAGCGGATTGCTCACGTCGTTGCTCGGCGGGGACAATCTGGCCGGCTTGCTCGGCACGCTCGGGAAGTTCACCGGGCTGCGCCAGGACTCGATGGCCAAGCTGTTGGGAGCGATCGCGCCCCTGGTCCTGGCTGTGCTCGGCAAACAGAAAGCGAGCATGGGGCTCGATGGGGGGGGATTGGCCGACCTGCTGGCCGGCCAGAAGCAGAACATCATGGGCGCCATGCCGCCCGGGCTTGGAGGCGCCCTGGGCGCCCTGCCCGGCATGGCAGGACTCTTCGATTCCGCCAAGTCAGCCCTCGGCGGCGCCGCGGGCGCGGCCCGGTCCGGCGCTGCGCAGGTGGCCGGCTCCGCGGGGCGCGTGGCCGATTCCGCGCGTGCAGGTGCGGCGCAAGCCGCGCAGCAAGTGGGCGGGGCCGTCGCCAAGACGGGCTCTTCGATCGGACGGTGGCTCGTCCCCCTGATCATCGTCGTCGGAGCCATCATCCTGTTCACGCAGTCCAAGGGCTGCCAGCGGGGCGCTCTTCCGACCGCTCCGGATGTTTCCGCAGACGCGAACAGCATCGTGGGCAGCATCGAGAGCGTCGCGAGCTCCGCGACACAGACCCTGGGGACCATTCAGGACGCCGCGTCGGCCGATCTTGCCCTGCCCAAGCTGCGCGAGATGAGTGGCAAGCTTGATGGCCTCAAGGCCTTGTGGGACAAGATCCCTGCGACCGCCCGGGCGCCAATCGCCGCGGTGGCCAAGTCGGCCGGAGCGAGCCTGACTCCCATCATCGAGAAGGTAACCGCGATCCCGGAGGTGGGCCCCAAGATCAAGCCGATCACGGACGAAATGCTGGCGAAGCTGGGTGCTCTGGCCCAGTAGCCGGGCGCCGCGGAGCGCGGGCGCCTGCGGTCCTGTAAGCACAAATGCCTGCCTGGCTTACGCTGCCAGGCAGGCATTTCGTTTGAGTCGAAATCAGCGCTCGATCCGGGCTGGAAAGCACCCGCGTCAGGCCGGGGTCCAGGTCGAGATCACCCGCATGTACTGCGCGCGCTCGAAGGCGGCCGGGTCGGAGCAGTTCTCCTGGCTGAGCGAACCCTTGAGTTGTTCAATCGAGTCGTACTCGTGCTGTTCCATCCACTGGCGCATCTCCTTCTCGATGGCGGCGATTTGAGGCATTCCTTTGCGGAGCAGCACCGAGCAGAGCATCGCCACATCCGCGCCGGCCATGAGCACTTTCAAGGCATCGGAAGCGGTGTGAATCCCGCTGGTCGCAGCCAGGCTGGCCTTGACGCGGCCGTGCAGGATGGCGACCCAGCGGAGGGGCGGGCGGGGCGGCCGCGGGGTGCTCCGTAGCGGAGTCCGTCCAACCGCGCGCCTCGGGCCCGCGCTGGCTGGCTATGAGCGGGG
>CAYPUR010000252.1:0-3530 GCA_964413865.1 uncultured Verrucomicrobiota bacterium | reverse complement strand
GAGCGTCTCGAGATCGATGTCGGGCTGATAGAACCGGTTGAACAAGACCAGGCCGTTGGCGCCCGCGCGATCGAGTTCGCGCGCGACGTTGGCCATGCTGCTGAAGAAGGGGCTGAGCTTGACCGCGACGGGGATCGTCACGGCCTGCTTAACCGCCTTGAGGATATCCAGGTTCGTCTTCTCGACATCCGCGGATGTCAGATCGGGATCGGTGGGGATGTAGTAGATATTCAGTTCGAGGGCGTCGGCGCCGGCCGTTTGGATCTTCTTGGCGAAGTCCGTCCAGCCGCCCAGCGAGGCCCCGTTCAGGCTGGCAATGATCGGGATCTTGGTCGCGGCCTTGGCCGCCGCAATGTGTTCGAGGTAATCCTCGCCGCCCAGTCGGAACTCACCGACGTCAGGAAAATAGCTCAGAGCCTCGGAGAAACTCTGGGTCCCCTGTTCGAGCGCCGCATCCAGCTCCGCGCGTTCCTGTCGGATCTGCTCCTCGAACACCGAGGGGAGCACGATGGCGCCGGCCCCGGAATCCTCCGCGCGCTTGATGCTGTCCATCTCCCGTGTCAGCGGGCAGGCCGAGGGCACGAGGGGACTGCGCAGTTTCAATCCGAGATAAGTGGTGCTGAAGTCCATAATTGGTTCCTTTCACGTTTCAAGTATTCAGTTCTCGCCAATGGCAGTCATTCCTCAGGCCTTTGCCGCCGGTGCCGGCGCCGCAGCCGCGGGCGTGCCGTTGCCTCCCAGTTTGCGCGCCGCCATGTAGGTGTACAACTGCCAGCGGGCTTCGGCGTCCTTCTGGGCCATCTCGAAAAAGCGCTTGGCATCTTCCGGCTTGCTCTTGGTCAGCATCTTGAAGCGATTCTCGGACATCAGGAAGTCCGCGACACGCGTCTTGGCAGCCTGGGAATCGAGCTGGAGCGGGTTCTCGCCCGCCGCGGCGCGGCGCGGGTCGAAGCGATAGAGCAGCCACTGGCCGGACTCGACGGCGCTCTTCTGCTGCCGCATTCCGACGCCTGCGTCCAGATTGATGCCGTGGGCGATGCAGTGACTGTAAGCGATGATCAGAGAGGGGCCCGGATAGGACTCAGCCTCGATGAACGCCCGCAGCGTCTGTTCGTCCTTGGCGCCCAGGGCGACGCTGGCGACATACACCGTGCCGTAAGTCATCGCGATAAGGCCCATGTCCTTTTTGGCCAGGGGCTTTCCGCCCGCGGCGAATTTGGCCACGGCGCCGCGCGGAGTCGCCTTCGACATCTGGCCTCCCGTGTTCGAGTAGACCTCGGTGTCCAGCACCAGCACGTTCACATCGCGCCCGCTGGCCAGCACGTGGTCGAGTCCGCCGTATCCGATATCGTACGCCCAGCCGTCGCCGCCGAGCATCCACACGCTGCGGCGGACCAGGTTGTCGGCGACGGACAGGAGCATCCTGGCCTCGCTCGAGCCATTGCCTTGGAGCTTCTGCTTGAGGGCCGCGACCCGCTCGCGCTGGTCGTAGATGCCCGATTCCTTGGTCTGATCCGCGGTGATGAGGGCGTTGACGAAGTCATCCCCGAGCGTGGGCGCCATGCGCCGCAGCAGTTCGCACCCGAACTCGCGCTGTTTGTCGATCGACACCCGGAACCCGAGGCCGAACTCGGCGCAATCCTCGAACAGGGAGTTGTTCCAGGTCGGCCCGCGCCCCTCGTGATTCACGCAGTAGGGCGTGGTCGGCAGGTTGCCGCCGTAGATCGAGCTGCAGCCCGTCGCGTTGCCGATGACGGCGCGATCGCCGAAAAGCTGGGTGAGCAGTTTGATGTACGGTGTCTCGCCGCAGCCCGCGCACGCGCCGGAGAACTCGAAGAGCGGACGCATCACCTGCTGCTGCCGCAATTGTGTCACCTTGATCTTCCGGCGGTCCAAATCGGGGATCTGGAGGAAGAACGCCCAGTTCTCGCGTTCGGGGACACGCAGCGGGGCCTGAATCTGCATGTTGATCGCCTTGAGCTTCACCTCGGTCTTGTTCTTCGCCGGGCAGGCGTCCACGCAGAGGACGCAGCCGGTGCAGTCCTCGGGCGCGACCTGGATGGTGTACTTCATGCCCTTCCACTCCGGCGCCCGGGCGTCGCACGACTTGAATGTGGCGGGCGCGCCGGCCAAGGCCGCCGCGTCGTACACCTTCATCCGGATGGCGGCGTGCGGACAGACGACCGCGCATTTGCCGCACTGGATGCACGTCTTGGGATCCCAGACCGGGATCTCGAGGGCGAGGTTGCGTTTCTCGTACTGGGTCGTGGCAGTGGGGAACGTGCCGTCGCACGGGAAGGCGCTCACCGGCAGGGACTCGCCCAGCCCGCCGTAGATCTTGCCGAGGGTTTCCTTGATGCGGTTGGGCGCGTCGGCGGTGAACGGATCGGGAATATCGAATCCGCTGGTGGCCTGCGCCGGGACTTTCACTTCATGCAAATTGGCGAGCGTGTGGTCGACGGCTTCAATGTTCTTGCGCACGACGTCTTCGCCCTTCCTGCCGTAGGTCTTTTTGATGGTGTACTTGATCTGCTCGATGGCCTTGTCGCGCGGCAGCACGCCCGAGAGCGCGAAGAAACAGGCTTGCATCACCGTGTTGATGCGGCTGCCCATGCCCGAGGCCCGGGCCACCTTGATGGCATCGATCACGAAGAACTTCGCCTTCTTGTTCACCAACTGGAGCTGCATCGGGCGCGGAAGGCGATCCCAGATCTCCTCGGCACCGAACGGCGTGTTGAGCAGGAACGTGCCGCCGGGCACCAAAGGCTGCAACATGTTGTAGCGTTCGAGAAACACCGGCTGATGGCAGGCGACGAAGTTCGCCTTGTTGACCAGGTAGGTCGCCCGGATGGGCGTCGGACCAAAACGCAGGTGCGAAACCGTGACGGCGCCGGCCTTCTTCGAATCGTACACGAAATACCCCTGCGCGTAATTGCCAGTGCTTTCGCCGATGATCTTGATCGAGTTCTTGTTCGCGCCGACCGTGCCGTCGGATCCAAGGCCGTAGAACATCGCCCGCACCACCTTCTCGCCTTCCGTCGAGAAGTCCGGATCGTAGGGGAGACTGCAATGCGCGACATCATCGTCAATGCCGACGCTGAAGTGGTTCTTCGGCCGGGTGTTCCGGGCGTTGTCAAACACGCCCTTGAGCATCGCAGGCGTGAACTCCTTCGATGAGAGGCCGTAGCGCCCGCCCAGCACGCGCGGCATCGTCTTAAGCTGCCCGTAGCCCTCAGGAAGCCCTTCCGCCAAAGCCGCCACCACATCGAGATAAAGCGGTTCACCCCCAGCCCCGGGCTCCTTGGTCCGATCCAGAACCGAAATGGATTTGACCGTGGGCGGAAGACACTCGACAAACCGTTTCACATCGAACGGGCGATAGAGCCGCACGCGCACCACGCCGTACTTCCCGCCCTGGGCATTGAGGAAATCAACCGTGTCGTGCGCGGTCTCACAGGCCGACCCCATCAGCACGACGACATCTGTGGCGTCCGGCGCGCCAAAGTACTGGAACACCTTGTACTCGCGTC
>CAYPUR010000251.1:0-6962 GCA_964413865.1 uncultured Verrucomicrobiota bacterium | reverse complement strand
GGCCACCCAGTTGGTGGTGGGGGTGCTCGGTCTGCTGTACCAGGGCGACTACCTGACCGGCCAAGTTCGGGACGCGCTGGCGGCGATGGTCGATCAATCCATCAGCAGCGGCGCGGTCCGGCCCCTCGAAGAGGTCCTGCTCGACACGCTGGCTTTGGTGGCGCGCTTCGATTGGGTGCAGTTGACGAGTCTGCTGAGCGAGGTGACCGATCTGCCCACACTCCATGAATTGGCAAGCCTCTGCCAAAACGCCGCGGGCCAGACCCCCACGCTGTTCGTTGGCGTGGTGATGTCGGGTCAACCGGCGAAGGTCGTGCGCTACGTGCGGCGTTGGGGCCCGCCCGGTTTTGTCGACCTCGAGTATGCGCTCGGACGGGGCAAAGGCGGGGTCGAGGAATTGCTGCGGCGCGAGCAGCGGATTCATTATCCGCGGGTGCGCTCCTGGTTCGAGAGCCGGCCTCCGCTCGCGTCGATCGCGCCGACCTTGACGCGTTGGGCGTATGACTGGCCGACCGTATCGCTGGGATCGAAATACCTGTTGCTGCTGTTGGCGGGCTGGTTGTTGGCGTGGGGCTATCGGCACACATCGGGAACTTACGAGGCGCCGCCCGTGCCGGCCCTGGCCAGCCTGGCTGCCGGGCGCCTTTGGCTGTTTGCGCTGACATTTGTGCTGGCGATGATTGTGCTGAGCGAGCCGTTTCTCGCGCGGAACATTCAGGGGGCGGAGTATCCGCTTCGCGTGCAGATCCCGGTGTTCCGGAGCGCCGCGCTGGCCGCAATGGTAACTCCAATCAAACCGTATATGGACCAAATCAGTCTCGTGGCCTTGGTGGTCTTTTTTGTCTTGCAGCTCATCATGTATGTGCTGAACCTGATCAAGCTGGCGGAGATTCGCCGCCAGCCGATAACCGCGGCGCTGAAACTCAAGTACATCGAGAACGAGGACATGATGTTCGACGCCGGCCTCTACATCGGTCTCGCGGGATCTGTTTTGTCCCTGGGCTGCCTCGCCCTGGGCATCATCAAACCCAGCCTCGCCGCCGCGTATTCCTCGACGCTCTTCGGCATCATCTTCGTCGCAATCCTCAAGATCTGTCATGTCCGCCCCGCACGGCGGCGATTGCTGCTCGAACGCGAGCAGGAAATGGTATGAACCGCGCCATCCTTATCATCATCACGGACTTCTGGATTCTCAGCCTCATGGTCCTTGCCAAATTCGATGCGCCCGATGTGCAGCGGCCGCAGACGAACCCGAGCGTCTCCCTCCAGGGCACCAGCGCGGGGGAAAAAGACGTCGTCGAGGTCCTTAAACTCGCGCTCAGCGAGGAGCAGAAGCGGCGCGACGTCCTCGCGTCCGAGCTGTCGGCGACACGCCAGGACCTGGATTTGCGGGAGCAGACGGTGGCGGCGCGCGAGCAGCAGTTGCGGGCTCTGCAGCAGTCCCTGCGCGAAAAGGAACAGCTTGGCGTTCAGCTCTCCGAGCAGCGCACCAACCTCATCGAGCAGATGGTCCTGGCCCAGACCAATGTGGTCTTCCTGCGCGACCAATTGCAGACGGCCAGCACCGAGAGCCTGCTGACCCAGGAGCAGATGAAGCTGCTCCAGACCCAACTGGCCCGCAAGGAGGAGGAGTTGACCAAGACTCGCCAGCGCGTCGAGCAACTGGATCGCCAGCGCGAGTCCACCCTCATGGAGAAGGCCCAGTTGTCAGCACAGTTGCAAGTGGTCGAGACCGAGAAACGCCTGGTGACCCAGCAGGTCAGCCACCTCAGCAACGAGGTCCAGATCGTGCGCGCCGAAAAGAGCACCCTCCAGCAGCACGCCACCCACCTCGCCCAGGGCGTCGATGCCCTCGCCGAGAAATCCACCGCGCTGGTCCAGGGCGTCGACGCTCTGGCGGAGAAATCGACCGCCCTCACGCAGGAGATCCGGGAAAACCGCGAGATCGCCGCCAACGCCATCTTTGCCGAACTGGCCACCAATCGGGTCACGCTCCGGTTCGCCGCCCAGCGCAAGGGCCTTTTCGGCATCCCAGTCCAAAACGACAAAACGGTCCAGACAATCCTGGTTTCCCACGCCAATCAGTATTTTGCCCTCTGTCATGTCTCGGATACCCCCCTGACTTTCTCGACGCCGGGATTCGGATTCGACTCGTTTCAAGTGAGTCTCGAACACGGCACCGTGGCGCTCCCCGCGGCCAAGGTGATGTTCCTGTCGATCGACCCGCGCATTCTCATGGTCCCTCTGAGCGAGGCGGAGGCGCGCCAGTTCGGCGTTCGGATCTATCAAATGGCGGCCGATCCCCTCAAGTTCACCGAGGCGGTTCTCGTCGGCGCGACGGAGGGCTATTACGGGGAGTCCAAGTTCCAGATCGACCTCTCAGCGCCGCTCTATGTCCGCATGGATCGCAGCTCGTTCCGGATCTTCTCGAGCAAGTTCAATCCATCGCGCGGCGACCTCGTGCTGAGCAAGACGGGCGAGTTGCTGGGCGTGATGGCCAACAGCCAGTACTGCGCGGTGCTCAACCGCCTGAACACGATCGGCGAGGTTGCCTCCGCATCCGAGACATCCGCCTCGGCCATGGGCTCCATGCTCTCCCGCTTCGACCGCGCCTTGCAGCAACTGCCGATGAAGTTGCAGTAACCCGCATCTGTCGCACCGGCTCCGACAAAGCGGTGGCGCGGGTCGACGAAGACGCACCAGCCCGTTGAGGCGACCACGCCACCGCAGCAACTGGTGGGCCTGGGCGGCTCAAAGACCTGCAGGACGCTCGGGAACTGAGCTGAGCAAGCGTACGGATTTCTTGATCATCTTCCCGGTTGTGAGAAATCCGGGCTAGGCGCGCCGCTCGCGGATGGACTCGAGGATCTCGGCGACCACCTCCGAGCGCGGCCTGACGCCCTGCTGGCCTTTCCCGTGGATGCGCACCGCGACGGCGTTCGCCTCGCATTCGCGTCCGCCGACCACCAGGATGTGGTGGACGCGCGCCGCCTCGGCGCGCTGGATGCGCCCCATCAGCTTGTCGTTGCTGAACTCGATCTCCGCGCGAACCTGCTGGGCGCGCAATTCGTCCACAATCCCCTTGGCGTAGTCGATTTGCGCCTCGGTCACCGGCAGAACCCGGACCTGCTCGGGAGCCAGCCAGAGGGGGAAATTGCCGGCGTAATGCTCGATCAGGAATCCGATGAACCGCTCATGCGTCCCGAGCGGCGCGCGGTGGATGCAGAGCGGGGTCTTGTCCGTGTTGTCCCGGTCGCGATAGATCAGGCCGAACTTGGCCGGCACGGCGAAATCGACCTGGTTGGTCGCCAGCGTGAACTCGCGTCCGATGACGCTCCAGACCTGGACGTCGATCTTCGGTCCATAGAACGCCGCTTCGTTGGGCACCTCGACGTAGTTGATCTTCGAGTCGATCAGGACCTGGCGGACCATCTCCTCGGTCTTCACCCAAAGCGCCGGTTCGTCGACGTACTTCTTGCCGAGTCCTTCCTTGCCGTGGGTGCTGAAGCGCATGACGTATTTCTCGATGCCGAAGATCTTGAAATACTTCAGGTACATGTCATTCACGGCGTTGAATTCCTGGGCGAACTGATCCTCGGTGCAGTAGATGTGCGCGTCGTTCATGTTCAGTGAACGGACGCGCATCAGGCCGAAGAGCTCGCCGGACTGCTCGTACCGGTAGCAGCAGCCGTACTCCGCCAGCCGCAATGGGAGATCGCGGTAACTGCGGGGCTCGGCCGCAAAAATGCGGTGGTGATGCGGGCAGTTCATGGCCTTGAGATAGTAGCGCTCGACCGGGGGCGGGGCGTCCTTCGACTCGGGCGCCGGCACCTGGGCTGTCTCGTGCATCTCCATCGGCGGGAACATGCTCTCGGCGTAGTAAGGCAAATGCCCGGAGGTCCGGTACATCTTCTCCTTGGCGAGATGCGGTGTTCGAACGCGCCGATAGCCGGCGGCAAACTCGGTTTCCTTGGCCAGCTTCTCGAGTTCCTCGACGAGCACGGTCCCGTTCGGCAGCCAGAGCGGCATGCCCGGCCCCGTGTAGTCCGGGTCGATGACGAACAGGCCCATCTCGACCCCGATCTTGCGATGGTCGCGCTTCTTGGCCTCCTCCTGCATCGCGATCCACTCGTCGAGTTGGGTCTTGTTCTTGAACGCAATGCCGTAGACCCGCTGGAGTTGCGGGTTCTTCTCGTCGCCTTTGTAGTAGGCGCTGGCAACGCTGTTGAGCTTGAACGCCCCAATGTTGCCGGTCCGCATCACGTGCGGCCCGGCGCAAAGATCGATGAAATCGCCGTTCCTGTAGTACGAGATCGCTTCGCCATCGGGGATGTCTTCAAGGTTGCCGATCTTGAACTTGCTCGCGACGGGGCGATCGCCCAGGGCGGCCAGCCGCCCCCGCCTGGCGTCGTCCAGAGCCTGCTCGCGAGTCACCACAATGCGCTCGAAGGGCTGATTCGCCTTGATGATGGCCTTCATCTCCGCCTCGATGGCCGGAAAATCCTCGGGCGTGATCCGGTGTTCGAGCTCGACGTCGTAGTAATAGCCCTGCGCAACAGGCGGTCCGGCGGCGAATTGGGCGTCCGGCCAGAGCTTGACGATGGCGATGGCCATGACGTGGGCGCACGAGTGGCGAAGGCGCTCGAGGTCGGTCATCGCGTTGCGTTGATCGAGGGTCTTTCGGTCAGCGGGAGGTTGGTTTTCGTTGGACATAAAAAACAAAACGCCTCGAACCAGTATGCAGTGCGAGGCGTTGCGTTCACGGATGACCCGTGAACGCTAAAAAGTCGTCGTGCTCGTTCCAGGATTCAAATTCATCAATCCGGTCGATACGTTATCCGCCACCCTCCCGGATGGCAAATGGAATCTCGGAGACACAAAGGGGTCAAACTATAACAATGACGGCACGCCCTGTTGCTCTCGTTTCTGTTTCACGACCCGTGCTTACATGCCAGTGTCTGTGGTGATGGGGATCTTGTAGAAGAGAATCCAATCGCCGCTGGATGAGCCCACATCGATGGTGCGGCGGGGATTGTCGAGGTTGAACGTGCGCCATTCCACATGGCCGTCTTCGAACAGGAAATTGCCGCCGCTGGGTTTGCCTCCGGTGACCCGATGGCAGGCTGTCGGGACCGTCTTGCCATCCGATACGGTCGTCCACTTCACGCTCCCTTTGTTCGCCGAGATGCTCCACGACCCGATCGCCTGCAAACGATCGACCAGCACGGGGGCGTTCCGATAGGGCCCGCCCATCTTTGTCCGGGCATGCCACTCCTGAATACCGGCCGAGTTGTAGGGCCACCCTCCGGAGATGTTGCGGTGGGGCAGGAAGAAATAGCCGGTCAGAATCGGTTTGGACTCAGAGGTGGGGTCGCTGTTGCGCCAGAGATCGGCCAACCGATGCCACTTGTCGGTCGGACAGAAGGCCACATGGAACTTGTTCTTTTCCTCCTTGCTCTTATGCGACTTGATCAGGTAGGTGTCCCAGAACTTGACCACGTTGGTGCCGACCCAGCTCAGGTCGTAGCCGTCGCGGTTGTCGGGGAAGAAATCGTTGTTGTCGACCCCGTACATCTGCAGCGCCACGCCCCACTGGCGGCAGTTGCTTGAGCAGAGGGAGCGATCCGCCTTGGCTTTCGCCCCGCTCAGCGCCGGCAGGAGCATGCCGGCGAGAATCGCGATGATGGCGATCACCACCAGCAGTTCGATGAGCGTGAAGGCGCGCCTGTGTCCGACTCGGGCCGCGCCCCTGGATCGTGGGGCGATGGATTCGACAAACAGAGCAACCACCCGGTTCGAAGGCGTCGGGTTATGCATAGCATTTATGGAGTTGGGCTATTGGTACCACGCGCCCGCCCAGCCGTCAAACCCAGATGCGCACGGAGATCACGAACCCTTTTTCGAACAGGCCATTTCGAACAGTTGCCCACTGCCGGTCCTTGGTGTAACCTCCGCGTCTTTGATTTACGGTCATGAGCAAAGAAACGAGTCCAATGACTGAGAGCCCGAGGGATGACGCCGCGCCTGACACCGAGGCGCTGCCGCCGTGCGAACCCGCGATGGCAGCGGAGCCGGCGGTTGCCGCCAGCGGAGTCGATGGTGCGGACACCGCCGCCCCAGCGGCCGGTTTGGCGCTGAGCGCGGCGGAGATCGAGGCCTTGCAGGCGCGCGCGGCCAAAGCCGACGAGAATCGGGATCTTTACCTGCGCACGGCCGCGGACCTCGAGAATTTCAAGAAGCGGGCTGCAAGGGAGCGGCAGGAATCGGTTCGGTACGCGAACGAGGCCCTCCTGGGCAAGCTGATCGCTGTGCTGGACAACTTCGAGATCGCGTTGGCCTCCGAAGCAAGCGCGGACGGGGCGTCGGGAGAGTCGTTTCGGGCGGGTGTGGCGCTGATCCAGAGCCAGCTTCGGAACGTGCTGGCGGAGGCCGGTCTCGAGGAGGTGAAGGCAGCCGGGCAGCCGTTCGATCCGAACCTGCACGAGGCGGTTGCCCAGCGCGAGTCATCGGAGGTTTCGGACGGGCACGTGCTGCAGCAATTGCGCAAGGGCTACAAGTATCGGGAGCGTCTCCTGCGACCCGCCTCGGTTGTTGTGGCCAGGGCGCCGGCCCCGCCGGCATCCGCCGACTGAATCGTTCTTCCACGGCAAGGCGATGGCCAAACGCGATTACTACGAGGTGCTCGGTGTGGAGCGGGCCGTCACCGAGGAGGACCTGAAGAAGGCCTACCGCAAGCTCGCCCTCAAATACCACCCGGACCGGAATCCCGGCGACAAGGCCGCGGAGGAGCGGTTCAAGGAATTGGGCGAGGCCTATGACGTTCTGAGCGACCCAGACAAGCGGGCCCGCTACGATCAGCTCGGCCACGCCGGCGTCGACCCCGGCTTCGGCGCGGGGGGGTACGGCGAGGGCTTTGAGGGTTTTGAGGGCTTCGGGGGGTTCGGCGACCTTGGCGATTTGAT
>CAYPUR010000250.1:0-6985 GCA_964413865.1 uncultured Verrucomicrobiota bacterium | reverse complement strand
CGCGCCGTCCGTCAGAGAGAAACGGGCCGGGCTGCCAGGTCACCTGGTCCGGGACCTGGAAATCGAAGTAGCGCAGGCCGGTGCCGTCGGCGTGGATGATCGCGGTGCGCCCTTGCGACGTGAAGAAACACCGCCCGCTGCGCTTCGTGGCCGACGGTTCCGGCTGGGGACTTCGGCAGCCGGAGAACGTGGCGACGGCGGCCCCGGCGACACTCGAGCTGATGAATTGGCGACGGTTCATGGGGTGGGAGGGAAGTCACTTCGCGCTGGCGGAGGAAGGGGACGCTCCCAGGTCGCGCAGCACATCGAAGGGTGGTTCGTAGGCATTCGGCCCCTCCTCGCGCGACGTGAAGAAGTTGAACAGGTAGACCCCATTGGCTCCGGCTCGGAGGAGTTCGGCGGCGGCACGCTGGTAATCTTCGGCGGAGAGGTTCTTCTGTCCGCCGCCCCGTGTGCATTCGATGCCGCCATAGACGGGGACGGCTGTGACAGCCTCTTTCCATGCGGCGATGGGCAGGTCGCCACGTTGGAAAAGGAATTCGGAAACCGTCACCCAGTCGACCCAACCCCGCCGTGCCCAGGCTGGCACGTCGCAACCGATTTCCCGCGCGCTGTCGGGCGTGGGGGGAGTGCGCCCGAAGTTGGACGGCACCCGTACCGCGAGGCGGAGCCGGTGGCCGCGCTCGTCGCCAACGCGGTCGAGCAGAGTGCGGATCCGCTCGACCAGCGAGTTCATCTTGACCACGCGCTCTTCAGTCGGTCCGTCCTTGAAGAAGGCCGGGAACCGGTTGAAGTCGAGTTCGAGGCCGTCGCAGTCGTAACGGCGCACGGTTTCCTCGATCAGCCGGAACGTGTAGTCGCGGACCTCGTCGCGTCCGAAGTCCAGGGCTCCCTTGCCGCGATACGGCTCCGTTCCGAGTCGCCAATCCGGATGATCGACTATGAACTGCGTGCGGAGGAAATCGTTTCCGTGGTCGTCGTTCATGCGAAACGTGAGGAGGGCTTCGCGCCCCCGGCGTTTCGCCTCCGCCAGCATGATCGCGTACGGATCGACACCGTTGTCGAAAAACGCCTGCAGGTTCGTGAACCGCTGCTTCTCCGAAGCCGGCCACTGCGCCCGCTCGTCCGGCGACGAGAGCGCGCCGCGCATCGTGCCAACCTGCGTCGGGTAGTACATGACCTGGGCGTTGACGCAGACCAGGACGGTGTCGACGCGGCTGCCGGGATAGGCGACTTCGTCGATCAGCTTGCGGACGTCGTCGGCGCGGACCGGCACCGGTCCCTTGCTGCCAGCCTTGGTGGAAAGGCAGGAGTCCCCATCGAAGTTGTAGAGCACCCGGCGCGGCCGCAGGTGCCGGTCGGCAAAGTCAACGTAACGCTGCCAGTCGTACAAGGTGATCTCGTGGTCACCCGAGCGCAGATGGTACCCGATGGTATAGCCGACCGGGCGGTTCACCTCGGGCAGAACGGTGACACCCAGTCCCGGGCACCCCAACAGCGCATAGACTGGTTCGGCGTGCCGGGCGGCCAGGAACTCGCCCACCGGATCGGCCCAGCGATCCAGTTCGGCGCTGGCCACGTAGACGGGCCGCGGCGCCATCAGGGCGATCAGCAGGTGGGCATCGATCGGGAGCGCCGTTTCGCGGTCGCCGAAGGCAGCGTAGTTTCGGCAGTACCACATGCCCGAAAGCGCGTAGGAGGCCGCCACCGTCTCGCCGTAGCGCCGGCGGGCGAGCGCAGCGCCGCCCTGGCCGGAGTCATTCGAAATGACGAGCGCGAACCGTTCGTCCTGCGCTCCGGCCCAGAGCGCGGTCTTGCCCGTGCGTGAGTGCCCAAACACGGCGACCCGCCCGGCATCAACGGCCGCATCCCTTTCGAGGTAATCCAGCGCCCGGCTCAAGCCCTAGGCCCAGGCGCCAATCGAGCCCCAGTCATCGTCGGCAAGTTCCGTGCGCCCGCTCTGCCGCAGCACGAAGGCGCGGATGCCCTTCTGCCAGCCCTCGATGGTGAACTGACACCCCGACCCGTGGCGGTCGAGTTCAAGATCGCCACCGTGAAAGCTGGCCACCGCATAACCGCGCTTCAGCAGCCACTCGATCGGCCAGCGCCGCGCGTGTTCCCCGCGCCGGCAGACCGCGTTCCGGGACGGGACGATCCCCGGGTCCGGATGCACTCCCTGGTTTCCGTAGTTCAAGCCCAGGAAGACCGGTGCCGGTCCAGTCGTCTCCTTCGGCACGAACAAGAGCAGATCGATCCACGGCGCGTCCTCTGACTCGAACAACCGAATCCGCACCTGCCGCCGCGTGGCGAGTCCATCAAAGACCTCCGCCTCCGGCGCGAGGGCTTCGCAACGCAGGCGGATGTCGATCGTCGGGGTCCGGCCGTAAACGTCTCGGGCGAAGGCATCGAGGATTTCCGTCCGTCGCGTCGCGCGCCACATCGCCGCGTCGGCGACGGTGCGTCCGTCGAAGCAAACGAGGGGATCCGGCAGGGTGTACGGAGGCACTTTCGACTCGTCATAGTTCGTATCCGGCGGCTCGCCACCCGCGCTCACCGGAGGCAGGAGGCTGGCCTGCCGCCGGTGGGTCGATGAGTCAGCATCAAGCCGCAGGAACCCACCCTCGCGCCGCACGCCAAGTCGCGCATCGATGGCCACTCCGACGGGGTCTTCCCCGTTTTGGCCGAGGCGCCGGCGGATTTCGCGGCGCAACCACCAGTAACCCGAGTTCCACGAGTAAAGGACGTGTCCGTGCGGGTGCCCATCCACCGTGCTGATGGACTCGTTGAAGGCGGGCACGCGGGCGATTTCGCGGGCAATGCGTTCGGTGAGCAGCGCATCGACTTCGGCGGCTGGCAGTCCGTGGACACCGGCGAGCAAGTAGTTCGCCGCGTCGTTCAGAAACCACGACCCGCCGAAGCAGTAAACGCCGCTGTGCCCCGGCAGCAACGAACCATCGGCCTGCGAGATGACCCGCAGGCCGTAGGGCGTTTTGACTCTCTCGGACGTGCGGTGGTGCGTCAGAACCTGCTCGTCCGTGAGCAACTTCTCTCCGAAGACGGCATACGTGAGCGTGGCGCCATAGAGCGTGTCTTGTCCCAGCGTGTCGCGGAGCTTGCGGCTGGTCGGCATGAAACCGCGGTCGGGGTTGAACAAGGATCGGTAGCCCGCAATGGCCCGCTCGATGTCCGCCGCGGTCACGTCCAACCCCAGCTCCTTTGCGGCGAGGAGTGCGCCGCAGTGGAAGCCCTGGTTGCTCGCGGGACAGTCGTCCGGGTCATACTCGAGGACATCATGGTAGGTCTTCCAGCCCCGGGCGGAGGGCGCCCCCGGCAGCGGCGGCGGAACATAGAGACCGTTGGTTTCGTGCTGACGGATGAACGCGTACGCCTGGCGCACCAGGGCTTCATTCACCGTGCCGCCGGCGCGTTTCATCAGCACGGCCCAGATCAGATAGTACTGCGCGTTGTCCTCGTAATCCATGCGGGTCCAGAAGACCGCGCGCTGGGACGCGATGGTCTTCTCCGGGTCGTCGAGCCCCAGCGCGGTGTAGAAACCGTCGCTCACCCATTGCTTCCAGCCGTAGCCCGGTCCGGAGATGAAGATGTAGCGTCCGTCGCGCGGCTGGTGGTTCGCGTCGAGCGCCAGATTGCGGCGCAGGAGAAAAAGCGAGGTGTTGCGCAGGATGGCTTCCACGACCGAGGTGTTCCAACCCTTGGCGTTGGCGACAGCGACGTGCGCCGCCACCTGGGCGTCATAGTGGTCGCGCGCTGCGCTGGCGAAGACCCAGGTCGTGAAGCGGCGGGTCTCCCCCGCAGCAAGCGTTTGCCAGCCGTCCATCTGGTATTGGTAGGTGTCCCGCGCATCCTCCGGCGGCTTGATGACCAGTGGATAGGGATCGCGGCCATCGCCCGCCAGCACGGCCAGCCGATGGACCGCTGGATCCAGCAGAAGCTGGCAGCGGTTCTCCCACAGCCCCGGCGAGTCGCCCGCCAGACCGACGACGCGCCCTTCCGTCCGGAGCATCACCACGGGGAACGTCTCCGTGTTGGCCGAGCCCCGCACCGTGTCGAACAGCGTGCGCGTGCTCACGGGGCCAGTGAACGAAGCGAACTCGCCAGCCACCGCGGTCTCGAAGGGAAAGCCCACGGCGAACTGCCGGGCGGCTCCCGCGTGAACCTCAAGCGTACGTTCCACCAGGCAAGGGGTCTTTCGCCCGATCCGCCAGCGCAAGGTAAGCCCACCGACCTCGGTCGGCCCCAACTCGATGACGCCATCCCGTTCCTCGCGCGTCCGGAAGCGCACGGCCATCCACTCCTCGCCAGGCTGTCTCAATTGGACTCCGGCGGGGGCGTCGTCCGGCGAGCGGCCGACCGACTGGTCACCTGACCAGTACTCGATGCGCAGACCGCTCGCCTCCTCGCGCAGCACCGTCCGCAACTCGACACCCCGGACGCGACTGGGGAGCCAGACGCACACCAAGGCGAGGACCAGACAGAAAGGAATGCGGGTTTTCATGATTCGGTTGGGGTCCGGCCCTCAGGCTACTTGGTGCCCCGGCGGGATTCAACCCCGTCGGGTGGTTTGCGAACCGATCGTCGGCGCACAGGCAGGTGCCTCTCGATCCTCTACTTCTGCTCACGCCAGTCATCCAGCACTATCCGGCGACCCGCTTTCCAACCAGCGTGGCCGTCGAAGTACATCAGGTTCGAGCCTTCGCCGTGGCGTCGCGCGGCGACCCTCCGCTCGCCGCTCAACGTCCGCCCGCTCGCGCCGTAGGGCAGGTGCCCCGGCGACCAGACATCGTTCAGGAAGGCGCTGCCTTGGATGTTGGCGGTGGTGAAGACGGGGCGCCAGGAACCGCTCTCGTTATCGGCGAAGTAGACTGTCTCTGCCGGGCTTTGCACCCGCGAGACAGGGCGGGTTCCGACGATCTCGGAGCCGACCGTATCGCGAGGGCTGCTGAACTGCCAGGCGTTGACCACGTAGCACATCACCTGGCGTTTGTCCGGGTAGCTGGGGCAGGTGTAGGTGCGGATGCGGCCGTATTGGTCGCGCGTGGCTTTCGTGCCGCCCAGATAGAGTATGTAGAGCTCCCACCAGAACGGCTCGTTGCCGCGCGGCACCCTGCCGCCATAATCGTCCGCGTAAAGCAGCATCGCCAGGCCCATCTGCCGAAGGTTGTTGTAGCAACTCGTCTTCCTGGCCTTCTCCCTGGCTTTCGAAAGAGCGGGCAAGAGCATACTGGCCAGGAGCCCAATAATCGCGATCACCACCAGCAACTCGATCAGAGTGAAGCCGGCGAACGACGAGCGGGCTGGCTCGGGCTTCCGAAGCCTGTTGGGAAAGCCACCCCTTCGCGGAGCCGCCCGACCGGCTGCCCCGTCGTCCACATGGCCCTGGATGTGCCAATCTGGCCAGGTCGCCGTGCACCGCCTCCGAGACCTCGCCACGTCCGATGCGGGTGCGGTTCTGAGGATGGCCTCGATCCGAGTCACAGCGGCATCTTGAGGCATATGCGACGAGAATACCCGGATAATCGGGGCCTGATCAACCCTGCCGAGCACATCCGCCCGCCATCAGGGATGTCGATCGTCACAAGGGATCAAGTTGCGGCCCATGCGCGTGACTGTATGCGCGGCGGGTGCTTTCTTTCACCCCAATTCTCGGTTTTGACGTTAACGATGCTTCCCGCCCGTGACGGTGTACCCCTCGCAGCGCAAATCATCGGCCAGGTCTTTCTCCATCTGCGCAGCCGCCTCGTACGGCATCGGATTCAGGTGGGTGTAGAGTTCAGGCAGCAGCCGAATCCCATAACGCTGGACTACTGCCGCGGCCTTGATCCCCTGCTTGTGGTTCGCGAACCGCTCTTCCGGCGTTAACCCGCTCATCTCCACATACACGCACGGCTTGCCGCGACGCCGGTTCGGTTTGGCGGCGCGAACGGCCGCCAGGCGGCCCGCCGCCGGCGCCAGCAGGACCACATAGAGATTTTGGTGATGCTCCGCCCGATCAGCTCGGAGCGATTTGAGGGTTCGACGGTTCATCGGCCTTGCGGGGCAATGCCCAAAACGCCAATCTCAACACATCAGATGAGAACTCGCACATGCCTCGTGGCCACACTGACGTTGAGCGTGCTGGCATCGGCGGCCGCACAACGCAACCCCATGACCAACAACGCCCAATGGAGCAACGGCCAACCGGTCGCGTTGCCAGGGATGAAACGACCCAGGCTGGAAAGCGTCTTCCTGTATCAACCTGAGTCCACTTGGACCTATTCGCATCACCCCAGCATCACCTTCTTCAAGAATCGGTTTTACGCGATATGGTCGAACGGACGCAAAGACGAGGATGCTCCGGGCCAGCGTGTGCTCATGGCGACCTCGGTGGATTTCCATCACTGGACGACTCCGATTCCGCTGGTGGATTCCGTGACGGACTCCAACGGGGTGGAACGGGTACTGACGGCGGCAGGATTTCACCAGCACGATGGCACGCTGGTCGCGTACTTCGGGAATTACGGCCCGAACAAGGAGACGACCCATCTCCAGGCGATGACGACCCGCGATGGTGTGCATTGGAGTGCGGTGCGGGACATCGAGGCGCCCGTCAACCCCAACCACGGACCCCAGCGCACAGCCTCGGGTCGACTCATCATCGCCGGGAACATCTCCTTTCCCTACAGCGATGATCCGAGCGGGCTTGTCGGCTGGCGCATGACGGGCATCTATCCCGCCGCGATGGCCGCGACGATCAAGGATGATCCCGCGTCCTTCTGGGACGTCGCTAGGCGGCAAGGATGGTCGGCTGCGCTCTGCGAAGGCTCCTTCTACCAGACCGATGACGGGGTGCTCCACATGCCGTTGCGCAACACCGCTAGGCAAAGGGCGCACCGTCTCTGGCTCACGGAAAGCCGCGACCATGGCGCGACTTGGTCCACGCCCGTCGAGACGGAGTTCAGCGACACCAATGCCAAGTTCCACTTCG
>CAYPUR010000249.1:0-7103 GCA_964413865.1 uncultured Verrucomicrobiota bacterium | reverse complement strand
GCGGGTATGCTCCCTCGTCGCGCCTCGCCAGCGAGCCAAATCCCCTCCAGCAAAAATCGGAATTAATTTTTGCACAGACCCTAAACAACGCCGCAACGCGGCACAAATACGCAACTCACTTGGCTCGGATTCCATCAGGCCGTGGCAGGTTCTGTCAAGGGGACGATCATTCATGAAATCGGCGACAAGGCGAACCGGTTCTGTGCGCGTCTGGCGCCGGATCGCGGCGCATCGGATCGGCGAGGCAACAGCCGTGGTTCTCTGGATGCCGCGTCCCTCTGTGGGCTCTGTGTCTCTGTGGTTCACTTCGGGACGGTGACTGTCATCGGACGGGGTTCACCACAGAGGCGCAGAGCACACAGAGTGATGGGTGCTTCATGAACTCGGGGCGGATCATGAAGGACGGATGACTTCCCGCGTTTCCCTTCATGTTCCGTCCCGCTTCATGAAGGACTTGGTCGGGACCGCGATGTCGAATGAGCCCGCCCATCCGTGTTTCATCCGTGTTTCATCCGTGGTTCTTTTAATCGCCCCCTTTCTTTGCGTCTCTGCGTCTTGGCGTCTTGGCGTTGAATCCGGGCTCGTTCGTCCGTCTCAGACCAATCCCAATCCCCAGCTTGTCGGGCCTGGAAATGCCGTGCCTTCCGGCTGCTGCGTGGTAGGTTCCGGACAGTATGACACACCGATCCAATCGCATCTCTGCTGCCCCCTCGAATCCCACACACATGCTCGTGACCGCGCTGGCAGCCTGGTCGCTCCTCATCGTTCACTCGACCTGGGCCGCGGACGCCGACGCGCCACCTTCGGCATCCGCGTCCGCGGGTCTCCCCGGCGTGCAGGCGGACGGGATCGCGGATGACACCGCTGCGCTCCAGCGCGCGCTGGACCACGCCGGCCAGGCCGGGGGCCAAGTGCTCCTCGCGGCCGCCCGGTACAAGGTCGCCGGCAGTCTCCGGATCCCGCCCGGTGTGGCGCTTCAAGGCGTGAGCGAATCCCCGGTCTGGAGCGAGCCGCTCAAGGGGACGATCATTCTCGCCACCGGGGGACGCGACCAGGAGGATGGCCCGGCCTTGTTCGAACTGGGCCATTCGTCCGCCGTGCGCGGTCTCACGGTGTTCTACCCCGACCAGCAACCGACGAACATCCACCCGTACGCCTGGACCTTCCACTTGCAAGGCCACGACAACACGGTCGAGAATGTCACCTTGATCAACTCGTACAATGGCATCCGGGTCGGTCCCGAGGGCAACGTGCGCCATCGTATCCGCAGTGTTTACGGCTGTGTGCTGCGCCAGGGCATTTTCGTCGACGCCTGCACCGACATCGGACGCATCGACAACGTCCAGTTCCACTGCCATTGGTGGTCGGCTGCCGCGGTCGGGGGGGACTGGAAGCCGGTGCACGAGTTCATGTGGAAGAACTGCGAGGCGTTCATCTTCGGGCGCACGGACTGGGAATACGTCAACAACACGTTCGTCTTTCCGGTCAACATCGGCTACCGCTTCATCCGCACCCAGGCTGGCGCGGCCAACGGCCAGTTCTCGGGCATTGGCGCCGACGAAGCCCAGGTCTGCGTGCAGGTCGAGCACATCCAGCCGATGGGCCTCTTGATCTCGAACGGCCAGTTCGTCTGCATGCACGGCGACACCCGCGTGCCGGTCCTGGTCGAGAGCACCTGTCAGGGCTCGGTCCGCCTGGTGGACTGTGCGTTCTGGGGACCCAACCGCCAGTGCGTTGTGTCGCACAGCCGGAGCTTTGTCTCCCTCTCCGATTGCTACCTGAGCAGCACCGGGCGCGCGAGCAACCCGGGCGTTGCGCTCATCGAAGCCGATGGCGGCAAACTTCAGGTGCGCGGCTGCAGCTTCGGCACGGACGAACCCGGCATCGCGCTGAAGACGGGGCTTCAGCACGCCATTATCACCGAAAACAACGGCGTGCGCGGTGTGGACATCACAAACGAAATCGGCGACAAGGCGATCATCGCCAACAACGAGCCGGAGCTAAAATGAGGCAAGGCTTCAAGGAAGCCGAGCTGACGTGGAAGCGAGTGGTGCGAGTAAGCGGGGAAAATGATCACGGATTGCGCGGATAACGCGGATAGAGACATCCCCACCCGTGGAATCCGTGAAATCCTTGGTCACGATTCCATCTGCGATGGATCCTGTTTGAGGGATGGCCCCCGGACATGATACACCGAAGCAGACCCCGCACGTTGTGAAGGCCGGTCGAACACCATGTTGAAGCAGACCATCACTGAATTCACGGTGGCCACGCGGGGACGCGGCCTCCACGAGCTGACGCACGATGTCGCCTCGTGGGTGTCGCGCAGCGGGGTCCGAACCGGGCTGATCACGCTGCATGTGCGCCACACCTCGGCGTCGCTGCTGATCCAGGAGAACGCCGATCCGGACGTGCGCGACGATTTGGACCGGTTCTTTGCACGTCTGGCGCCTGACGGCGATCCCCTTTACCGGCACACGATCGAGGGCGAGGACGACATGCCGGCGCATGTGCGCGCGGCGCTGACGGCCGTGAATCTGAGCATCCCGGTCATCGGCGGCGCGTTGGCGCTGGGCACGTGGCAGGGCATCTATCTCTGGGAACACCGCAAACATCGCCACACGCGCCGGATCGCGGCACATCTGATCGGCGAGTGAACAGCCGTGGCTCCCACCAAGCGGCTCGGCATACGGTGTTGCCAATATGGTTACATGATGCGATAAGTTGGAGTGAGCAGGCAGCTTCCCCGTCCTGACGACTGACGATCAAGCTCCGAGACATGAAGACAAAACCGTTTCTCGCTGGAACAACCTGCGCAAAGAGGAGGGCCGGCCATTTGACATGCTCCGCCAGGTTGCCTCTGTTCTTGCTGTTGCTCTGCACGCTGTCCGCCGCGGCGCAGGCCCAGAGTTTTGACTATGAGACTGGTGGCGGGCAGGTCACGATTAACAGGTACAGGGGCTCTGGCGGCGCTGTCGACATCCCCGCCACGATCAACGGCCTGCCGGTCACCTTTATCGGGGATGGCGCGTTCTATGATTGTACGGGGCTGACCAGCGTCACGATCCCCGACAGCGTCATCGGCTTCGGGATGTGGGCGTTCTCGGGGTGCACCGGCCTGACCAACGTGGTCATCCCCAACAGCGTCACCTGCATCGGGCCCGGCGCGTTCTCTGATTGTACGGGGCTGACCAGCGTCACGATCCCCGACAGCGTCATCTTCATCGAGGACAGGGCGTTCGACAACTGCACCGGCCTGACCAGCGTTACGATCCCCGACAGCGTCATCTTCCTCCGAGCGACGGCGTTTTCTAACTGCATCGGGCTCTACGAGATAACCGTGGACGCACTCAACCCCGCGTTCTGCAGTCAGGATGGAGTCGTGTTCAGCAGGAACCTGGAGACGCTCATCCAGTTCCCGGGCGGCAAAGCCAGGAGCTACACCATCCCTAGCAGCGTCACCGGCATCGAAGCCGGGGCGTTCTCGGGGTGCACCGGCCTGACCAACGTGGTCATCCCGAACAGCGTCACCTTCATCGGGCCGTGGGCGTTCTCTGATTGCGTGGGGCTGACCAGCGTCACGATCCCCGACCGCGTCGGCAGCATCCAGTATAGTGTGTTCAGTGGCTGCACCGGCCTGACCAGCGTCACGATCCCCAAAAGCGTCACCAGCATCGACGAGTCGGCGTTCCGGGACTGCACCGGCCTGACGGGTGTCTATTTCGAGGGCAACGCGCTCGAAGGCAACGCGCGGGCGTTCGACGGAACCCCGGCGACGATCTACTACCTGCCCGGAACGACGGGGTGGGGCCCGGAGTATAGCCCTCGTCCGACCGCGGTTTGGGTGCGCTCCGAACCGGTGATCCTGGGTTTCGGCTCGAGCTTCGGAGTTCAGCCGAATGGCTTCGGCTTCATGGTCTCTTGGGCAACGAATGCCAGCGTGCTGGTCGAAGCGTGCACAAGCGCGGACGAACCCGCCTGGACGGCGGTGAGCACCAACACCCTGACCGCCGGTACCGCCACCTTCACGGATCCCGACTGGGTGCAATACCCGGGCCGGTTCTACCGTGTGCGGCAGGAGTGAAGTCCGCACGCGGCGGGCGCGAATCGTAGATGCCACCGCCCATGACGCCGCGGCGCTGCGCTTCGCCAATAGCCTGTTCGTAGTCCGCCAGCGCCAATGGTTCGACGGTCACGATCAATTTCAAGGCGAGGGTCAGTTCCGCGGCAGCAGCGACCGGTACCCTGTAAAAGCCCGTGAGCGTGGCGAACGTCTCCGTCAGTGCGTGGGCGTCGGTGAACGGAGCTTCAGATTCCTCGATCGCTTCCAAACAGGCCTCGTGTTCCGGATGCCGTTGGAGCAGCGCACCAACCAGTATTCCCGTGTCCAGGACATCGCTCGTAGTGGCGTGCAGCCTCCACAGCCTCCGCCAGCGGAGTGACGGGCACCGTGCCGGTCCAGAGCTTCAGCTTGCCGCGTCTGATGACCCTGCCTTGGCTGGCCGGTTCCATCTCCAGCACGATCCGCCCCGGCGTGGCGGAAGCCTTGAGCTTCTGTCCTCGAGGGACTCCGGCCGCCCGTCTCAGTTCGAGGGGCAGCACGATTCGATTCGAACCATCCAGTTGCACGATTGTCGTCACGGCAAAAGCATGGCGTGCTTATGGCGTGCCCGCAAGCAACACTGCGCCACTGCGCCACTGCGCCACTTCACCTGATCGAACCACGGAGAGGCCAAGGACGCAGAGCCTCCAGCTCATCCAGTTTTAACCCGCAGATCCGCGGGACGATGCGCCTGTCACTTTATTCACCCTCTTCACGCAGTCTGGATTCCCGGAGCACCCAATTGCTTGAATATCTAACACCAGCGACGGTGCCGGGCCATCTGCTTCGTTCCTCGGTCGGTCGAGTATCGCTGCGGATACACTCCCTCCCTCGGGCCTCGCATCTGGCCCGGTGGCGCTCCCGCCAAAATCGGAAGTAATTTTTGCACAGACCCTGAGGGTGCACACAGTCATGGAATCAAGAGGCCGCGCCCGAAAAACTGTTGCGCCGGTCCTTGACCACAGCCAGTATTCGCCAGCGCTAGCCCGCATATGACGCAGCGCGGCAGACCGCAACCAAAACGACGGCAGACTCGCGTGTCTCTATTGCCGTCGGATGCGCAGGCCGCGACGCTGCACCGGCGCTGCTGCGCGGGTTGAACAACATCCAGTCTGGCCCATGAAAACCGACAAAACCCCGATCCTCACGGCCGAGCTGTCGCGTGGCGTTGACCTGGCCCGGAATGCTCACAAGCCGGCCCGAACCCTCGAACCGGGCGTTTTCGGTCCCCGGGCTTGGACTCCCGCGTTCATGGGCTGCGGGTGTTGTCCCTTGAGCCGGCGCTCGTTTCTCGTGAAGGGCGGGGCGGCCTGTGTGACCGCGCTAGCCTTGAGCGCCCGGCCGGTCGACGCCGCGGAAGGCCCGGCGGGCCGGCCGCGCATTCGGATTGTCTACGTCCTGTTCGGCCCCAAGCAGCCGCGCCCGACCTGGCCGAACATCGGTTTCGATTTCGTGCCGGTCATGCAGCGGCTCGAGGCGGAGCTGGCCAAAGAGTGCCCGGGATTCCAGTTCGTGACCGCGATGGCCAGCACGGAGGCGGAGGCGAAGAAGATTATCGAGGAGGACCAGGGATCGAGCGTGGACGGCTACCTGGTTTATCAGATGAACAATTGGCCTCGGGTGGTGCAGACCATCGCCGCCTCGGGCAAGCCGGTGTTGTATGCCGATTTCACCTATGCGGGCACAGGCGGGTTCCTGACCTACAACGCCGCGCTGCTCCGGGCTCGATCGCCGAATGTCGGCTTCGTCTCGTCGTCGGAATTGGGGGACCTGATCGAGGCGGTGAAATGCTTCGAACTCGTCCGGCAGGGTCGGACGCCGTCCGAGTTTGTGGCGGCGACCGCCCGGCTGCGGCAGGGGCGCACGCCGCCGCCGGGGTCGGCGGCCTGGGCGGAGGACCCGGTGCGATGTCTGTCGATTTCCGAGTGCGTCAGCCGGATGAAGACATCGAAGGTTCTCGCCATTCGCGACCAAGAAACGGCGCCGGCGACCGAGATCATGGGCATCCCGATTGTCTACGTGCCGTTCGCCGAGTTGAACGGGCTGGCCCAGGCGGCCGATCCCGATGAGGTGCGTCTTTGGGCCGATCGCTGGGAGCGTGGGGCGCGGCGGATCGAAGGGGTCACGCGCGAGACGATCGAACGATCGGCGGCGATGTACCTCGGCCAGAAGGCCCTGTTGCAGAAACACGGCGCCAACGCCATCACCATCAATTGCCTCGGCGGCTTCTACGGCAGCCACATCAGCGCCTATCCCTGCCTGGGCTTCTGCCAACTGGTCGATGAAGGCCTGATCGGCGCTTGCGAATGCGATGTCCGGTCCACCGCCACCATGGTCGCGATCACCACGCTGACGCGGGGCCGGCCCGGTTACATTTCGGACCCCGTCATGGACTCGGCAAAACGCGAGATCATCTATGCCCACTGCGTGGCGCCGACCAGGGTCTTCGGCCCCTCGGGCGCGGCGAATCCGTACGAGATCCTGACTCATTCCGAAGACCGCCAGGGCGCTTCGTTGCGCTCGCTATTGCCGGTGGGCTATCTCACCACGACGCTCGAATTCGAGCCCAAACGCAAAGAGATCATGTTCCACCAAGCCAAGGCGGTGGGCAACGATGCCAATGACCGCGCTTGCCGCACCAAGCTCCGCGCCCAGCCTCTGGGCGATTTCGAGAAGCTCTTCTCGATGTGGGATGTCTGGGGGTGGCATCGCGTCACATTCTATGGCGACCTCAAGGAACCCGTCCATGCCTTGGCCGATGCCGTGGGTTGGAAGGTGGTGACCGAGACGTGAGCGGGCTAGAATCCTTGAAACCCCGAACATGGTGCAATCAAGTCAAGCTGGACCCTCAGCCCTATCTCTTCCGTTTCGCAAGGATTCTAGGGAGCGAGGCGCGGGAGAGAGGGGCGGGGAAACAGGCGACTGTTCATGGAAGTGAGGACTGATCTTGGTCTGAGGCGCGCCTCGCGAGCCTGCATTTCTCACCACTTTTTGCCAGCGC
>CAYPUR010000248.1:520-7157 GCA_964413865.1 uncultured Verrucomicrobiota bacterium | reverse complement strand
TTTCTCACCAACTTCTGAAGAACGCGGAGCCGATGTCATCGAAAGGTGGACTCATGCGCGCTAGCAGAGCAGTCCTCTTGCGAAGTCCGACCGCCCTGTTCATCATCGAGGTGTAGACTATGCGGGCTCGCGGGATCAATGGGGCATCACGGACAGGATGGGGAGGTTGGCAGTCGCGGCGTTGCCCTGGCCGTCATGGGCATAGGCAAAGAGCCGGTAAAAACCCGGCTTCCGCGGCAGTTGGATCGCCACAACCTGCCCGCCCTGCCCGCTCTCGACGATCGCCCGTTGGATCGGCCCGGATTCCGGCTCCGGATCCCCGCCCACGCCGGGATTGTCCGCCACATCAGTCCGCAGATCCCATGTCACTTTGACGGCGTCCCCGTCCGGATCTGTCACGGTCACGCCAAACCGCGCCCGCTGACCTGCGATCAGCGTCTCCCCTGCCACGCTCCGCCGGGCGGCCGACAGGAGTCGGATGCCGGATTCTTCGATGCGCGGAGAGCGGTTGGCCGGCCACCGCCCGCTCCAGAGAAATGTCATGACGTCGATCGACTCGGTGCGAGACCCGTCGGGAAGGAACATGCCGTACCAAGTGTGAGTCTTCTCCTGCTTGTGAGACCAGTAAAAAACGTATGAGCCCAGGCAATTCGAACGTCCCTCGACCGCATGACGGTAGGCCTTGAGGTAAAACTCGGCCTTGGCGGTGCTGGTGTCTTCGATGGGCATTCGCCACGGCGTCTTTGGCACCTGCCAATGGCCTCGAGGTCCGAACTCTGTGACCAGGTAAGGCCTGTTCCACCCTTGACGGGCTATGTCTTCCGGCAAGGTCAACATGTCGGCGTAGGCGTTCAAGCCCACGGCGTCCAGGGCGGGGCAATGCGCGTTGAGCTCATTGAGGATCCGCCGATAGGCATCGCCCAGCACGGCGATGACAGGGTGATTTGGATCTTCCTGCTTCACCATGACGGCGAGCCGATTCACCTCCTCCCAGAGCGCAACCCGTTGCTCCGCGGTGGTGCTGATTTCCGGCTCGTTGCCCAGATTCCACGCCAGCAACGCAGGGTGATCGCGGTGGCGCCGGACGATCGATCGCACCGTGTCAAACTGGGCATCGACTCGATCCCGGTCCCGATAGTCGAATCCATGCCGCGGATTCCCCAGCGGGAGAGCCACCAGGCAGCCCAAGCCCGCCTTGTGGGCCATGTCCAGTTCCTGCGGACGCGTCCGCACCGAATTGGCGCCCGCGGCAGCCAACAGATCGAGTCGGTACGAGCCGACGGCGCCCTTGATGAACAAGAGAGCGCCGTTGCGCTCGAGGCAATAGCCGCCGTCCCGTGCCTGGATGCGGACCATCGAGGACGGGGCAAGCGTATCGCCCGCCCGAAGGCCCAGCGCGACGCACCACACCAGCGAAAGGCAGAACCAGCGGCGTGTCATTGCGGGCTAAGCCATCCAGGCGCGTGCCCTGTTCTGGATCTCGTTCGAGGCCAGGAGAGTGTTCATGAGCTTCGTATTGGCCTCGACCTGGAAATCGAACATGCCCACGCAGAGGAAGTCCGCGCCGTTCTCGAGGGCGAATTTGAATCCGGACTCGGGCCGGATGGCGCCGGCGGCCAGCACTTTGAACGCGATCCACGGCTTCTCGACACCCTGCATGAACCGGACCGTCTGGTCGGCATCCATCTCCCAGTAGTTGTCAGCCGGGTTGTCGATCACATCGAGTGTTTGATCGGGGCGACGGGTCGACCAGTATTGGCCGTGATGCAGGGTCTTCACGTAAAACTCGGCGCCGAACTTTTGTTTTTCGGCTTCGACAATCACGCCGAGCTTGTGTGCCCCGATCCCGCCCGGAACGCCGCAGCCTTTGATGAACTCGACACATTGTCCGAGCAACTCGATTCGTCCCTCCTTCAACCACCTGTCCCCGATCACCCCCTGCACGTAGACTGCGGCGGCGCCGAAATCGATCGATTGCCTGATGTTGGTCTTCCAATCGTCCACTCCCGGATGCCCCTCGGCAATCCACTGCATCTTGCCGCCGCGCTCCTTCCAGTACCGGGCAAAGATGTCCATCGGCTTCTTCCGCGGGTCGGAGATGATCGTGTTGACCCCGTGCTGTTCGAGTTTCTCGAGTGTGTCGAGGACCTTGTCGTCCGTGTTGTACGCCCGCATCAAGGAGGCCACGTAGTGCAGGTCGCGCGCATGGGCCCATCCGCTGATCAGATTGCCACCGGAAATCAGCCGGCTGACCGTCAGCTTCCCAATTCGCCCCGCCGGCAGCCGGGACGTGCTCGCCGCGGCCGGTCCCGACGCGGATGCCGACAAGGACGGGCGGGCGACCGCCACAGTGGCGGCGGCCAAAGGCGCGCGGGCGATGAAACGGCGTCGATTCAGCTTCGAGTTCATAGGCTCAGGATGGCCTTTTCCGCGCCGGATTCAAGCCGGCAAATCCCCGAACGATCCGAACGATTCGAATGCGGGACTGTCGAAAGTTGAAACTGAACCCTGATCGAGATGGCCTCGCCGCAATCGCCGCCTGTCTGGGCGCTGTCGACCACCAGCCGGGAGAAACCCCCGCCATCTAGTCCGCATGTTCTTCACGGAGGATGGGGTTCACCACAGAGGCACTGCAGAGAGCACGGAGAGAAGCGCGCCTCACGAATCGGGGCGGATCATGAATCAAGAATCAAGCTCCCCCAGACTCGCCCCGGTACGGTTGTTCATCGACTCGAGTTGGTCCGCGCTGCTAAAGTGCCGCCCGCATCATGAGCGAGACACTGCAGCGCCTGAACTCGATCCTCAACGGCTATGTCTGGGGCTGGCCGATGATCGTGCTGTTGATGGGCACGGGACTCGTGCTCACCGTCCTGACCGGCGCGGTCCAGTTTCGCCGCCTGGGATTCGCCTTCCGCGAGGTGCTGGGCAAGATCGCCCGGCCCGGCGGCGGCAAAGGAGACGTTCGGCCCTTTCAAGCCGTGGCCACCGCGCTGGCATCGACAGTCGGTGTGGGCAACATCGCCGGCGTGGCGACAGCCATAGCCATTGGCGGCCCGGGCGCAGTGTTTTGGCTGTGGGTGTCAGGGCTTTTCGGCATGGCGACCAAGTATGCGGAGATCGTCGTTGCGCTGCATTACAGGGAACCGGACAGCTCGGGCGCGATGCGGGGCGGGGCGATGTACGTGCTCAAGAAAGGGCTCGGCTGGCCGTGGCTGGGCGGCGCGTTTGCCCTGCTCACGGCGCTGGCGGCCTTCGGCATCGGCAACATGGTGCAGGCCAACTCGGTCGCCGACGCGCTCAAGACAACCTTGAACGTCCCCCCGTGGATTACTGGGATCGCTTTGGTGCTTCTGACGGCGATGGTGATTCTTGGCGGGATCAGATCGATCGCCCGCGTGACGCAATGGCTCGTGCCCATCATGGCGCTGCTGTACCTGACCGGCGCTTTGGTCGTCCTGGTGTGCTTTGCCCCCCAACTGCCGCACGCCTTCCGGCTGATCTTCGAGGGCGCGTTCTCCGGCACGGCGGCGGCGGGCGGCTTTGCGGGCAGCACAATGATGATGGCGTTGCGCTACGGGATTGCCCGCGGCCTGTTCTCGAACGAGGCCGGACTGGGCAGCGCGCCCATGGCCCACTGCGCGGCGGACACGGACCACCCCGTCCGGCAGGGGGTGTACGGCGTCTTCGAGGTGTTTGTGGACACCATGCTGGTGTGCACGGCCACGGCGCTGGTGATCCTGCTGACCGACACTTGGAACAGCGGGCTGACAGGGGCGGCTCTGTCGGTCAAGTCCTTCGGGAAAGGTCTGCCCGGCACGGTCGGCTTGATCGTGGTGACCGGCGGGTTGGTCTTGTTTGCCTATTCGACGCTGCTCGGATGGAGCTACTACGGCGAGACGGGGATCGTGTATCTCCTGGGCGCCAAAGCGGCCATGCCCTACCGCGTCGCCTGGCTGCTATTCGTCTACCTGGGCGCGACCGGCTCGCTCCACGTGGTCTGGGACGTCGCGGACACCCTCAATGGGCTGATGGCCATTCCGAACCTGATCGGTCTGCTGGCGTCGATTCCCCTGCTGTTGCGGCTCCAACGCGAATTCTTCGGCCTCGCGCCGCGCCCGAAGTAACCGACTGTCTCAGATTTCCTTCGCCGCGCGGGAAAAGTGGACGAACTCCTCGAAGCGTTTCGTGAGCTTGCGAATGCGTCCGGACAAGGTCCGGCTCAGGGCGAGCAGGAAGGGTGCCGCCAATGCGGGGGCTTCCTGGAAGACCGTTCGCAACGAGGCCCCGGAGATCTTGAGCACCACGCTGTCGCTGTTGGCAATGACATCCGCCGACCGCGGGCTCTCGTCGAGCACCGCCATTTCGCCGAAGCACTCACCCACGCCAAGGGTGTCCAGCGTGACCTCCCGACCCTCGACCAACACGCGGGCGCGCACCTCGCCTTCGAGAACCAGGTACATGCCGTCCCCCGGCTCCCCCTCGCGACAGAGGGCGCCGTTGGGCGGGAACTTCAGCACCTCCATGTATTCGAGGAAGGACGCAAGTTGCCGGTCGTCCATCTCGGCGAAGATCTTGATGCGGCGCAGCGACCCCGCCTTGAGCCCATGCGGCGCCTTCCGGGCCTCCCCGGCGGCCCCCTCTTCCTTCTTGAAGAACAGCTTCAACTCCGGCAGCGCCTCCGCGCGCGCCCAGGCGCCAGTGGCTTCGCTGAAGAGCCAGGACGACGGCAGGACGCGGCCCGAACGCACCCATTGAATGAGCGCGGGCAATTCCACGGGGCCGTAGGCGATGTTGTCCACGCCCCAGGCGCGGTAGTAAACGGGAGGGTTCGCTTGCATTGGCGATCGGCGTTCTTGTGTGCTCTCTTTCTCTCTCGAAAACGCGACCAGCCTAGTCAGACGCACCCCGCTGACAAGCCGAAACTGAAAGACAATGGGGTCGCATCTAAATAGTTGATGAATCCTGATGTGACGCGCCCGGAACCACACTCCGCAACGGCCTCGCCACACGCGGAACAGGAAACACCGCGAGCATGCATTTGTCAACTATTTAGATGCGACCCCATTGTCACTCGACGGAGTTTCGCAGCACGCCGATCCCCTCGATTTCCACTTCAACGACGTCGCCCGGCTTGAGAGCCGAGGTGGTCCCGGGCGTCCCGGTGAAAATGAGATCGCCGGGCTGAAGCGTGACGTACCGGCTGATCATGCTGACGATGGCGGCCGCGTCGTGGATGAGTCGGCTGGTGCGGTCCTGCTGCTTCACCTCGCCATTGACACGCACGCGCAGCTCGAGGTTGTTCCAATCCAGTCCCGTGACGATCCAAGGGCCGACCGGACCAAAGGTGTCGCTGCCTTTGGCCCGCCACCATTGGATGTCCTTGTCCTGTTCGTCATTCTGCCAGTAACGCTCGCTGACATCGTTGCCGCAGGTGACGCCGAAGATCGCTTCGGCCGCCTTTTCCCTCGAAGCCTGCCGGGTGGTCTTGCCGATCACAAGCACCAGTTCCCCCTCGAAGTGGACGTCGCGGGCGTCCTTGGGAAGGACGATCGCCGCGCCGTGGCCGATGAGACAGGATGGGCTCTTGAGGAACGGCTGGGGGATGCGGAATTTGAGCGGGATCTCCGCACTATTCAGGTGGCTCCTGTAGTTGCCCGCCATCGCCAGCACCTGCGTCGGCTGCGTCGGCGGAAGCAACTTGACCGTGTCCAAGGAATGGAGCCGGTCGGTCCTGGCGCACACGCCAAACAGATCGCCGGACAATTCCCGAACCCGCTCGCCCTCCAGGACGCCATAGGCGGTCGTGGCGCCGCGTTGAAACCTGACAAAGCGGGCTTGTGCAGGGAAGGTGTCAGCAGCCCACCCGCCGGTCGTGATCATAACAGCCCCCAGAAGACCCAGCAGGGTCCTGGCACATAGGACGCTCGAAGGGTGCCGGAGGGTCGGACGATCCGCTTGATGGAGAGTCATTGCATTCATGTGTATTGGTTGGACAGATGGAACCACTTCTTAACGAAGGCAGGCAACAGCCGATTCGCGCAGGCCCCCACCTTTCGCCATTGCATCGCAGCGGCAATCGGGGCAAAGATCGCACCGTGTTCCGCATCGAACCATCACCTGCCTTGAACTTGTCCCTGAACCCAAAGTCCCGGAGGTCATCCATGAACAAACCGTCACCTGCACTGAATCGCCGCAGTTTCCTCACCGCCGGAGCCGCGTCGGTCGCTCTCGCGGCCGCGGGAGCCGCGCCCGCCGCGCGCGGGGCGGAGGGCGAGAGTGGGCGGATCGTCACGCCGCCGCCGGGCAAACGGCTGTTGCTCTCCTGCAAACTGGGGATGATTGCGTCCGAGGCTGGAGGCAGAAAGCTCACGGTGGTCGAACGCCTGGGGATGGCCGCCGAGGCGGGCTTCGACGGCGTGGATTTCGACCAGGCCGGCGAGTACACGCCCGAACAGGCGCGCGACGCGGTGCGGCAATCGGGGGTCTTCGTCCATAATGCGATCAATCACGCCCATTGGGAGAAGCGGTTGACCAGCGCCAGCGCGGAGGACCGCGCCCGCAGCCGCGCCAACATCGAGCATTGTCTGCGCGTGTCGCATGCCGCGGGCGGCAGCGGTGTTCTCATCGTGCTCGGCAA
>CAYPUR010000248.1:0-510 GCA_964413865.1 uncultured Verrucomicrobiota bacterium | reverse complement strand
GAGGAGCGCTGCCGCCAGGAGCTGAGACAGTTGCTTCGGCTTGCCGCCTCGCTCGGGCAGCCGATGCTGATCGAGAACGTGTGGAACCAGATGTTCTATCGACACGACGGGCCGCCGGATCAGAGCCCCGACCAGTTCATCCAGTTCGTCGACAGCCTCCGAAGCCCGTGGATCGGCATGTACTTCGACATTGGGAACCATTGGAAATACGCCCAACCAGCCGACTGGATTCGGGCCTTCGGCCACCGGTGCGTCAAACTGGACGTGAAGGGATTCAGCCGTGCGCGCAGCAAGTTCGTCGACATCACCGCGCCCGATGACGATCTGCCGTGGGATCAGGTCCGCAAGGCGCTCGAAGACATCGGCTACTGCGGTTGGGCGACCGCGGAGGTGGGCGGCGGCGACGTCAAGCGCCTGACGCAAGTGCGCGAGCAGATGCAGAAGGCGTTCGGACTCTAGCGGCAGTTTACAAGTTAGAGCGAGGAAAGTGCATGGGGAGGCCTGTAGAAT
>CAYPUR010000247.1:0-7157 GCA_964413865.1 uncultured Verrucomicrobiota bacterium | reverse complement strand
CTTGCAAGCCGTTGAGCATCAACAAGCCAGGTTTTCAAACTGTCGAAGATGGGTCTAAGCCGTTGAAATCGAGATTGTTTGATGCACAAGTGCGCCGTGTGTTACAAGATGTCATTGACTGTGCCTCTTGCCCTGCTCGCAGCGGGCGTAAGGTCCCAAAGTGGACTTTCCCCGGGTGAAGAGTGCTGGCCTTTGGCATGGCGTGGACCTCGTCCAGCTTCGCACGTTCCACGGTGATTCCTCCGGGCCTTGGCTTTGTTCCCCTGGATTCAGCCACGCGCTGACGAGCGTAGCCACGCGGTTCAGAGGAAGGTTGCCGAAAACCGCGCCGGACGCTCTAATTCGGGCGTGATCAATCCATTCTTCTCCTTCGCGCGGGTCGGCCTTCTGTCCCTGCTCCCCTTTTCTGGAACGATCGCTCAAGTTCCCCCGGCGGTCCCCGCTCTCGCGGCGGGCGCAGCGGTCGACGTGGCGCCCTGGGGTGAACGGGCCACGTGGGAAAACGGGCGGGCCGTCGGCCTCTGGTGGGAAGACCCCCGCGACCTTCACCGCGTGGTGGTGACCTTTGCCGACACCCCGCCCGAACCGGCCGAGCTGAAGCTGCAATGGTGGCAGTCGCAGTGGCCGGAGCACCGCGTCCCGCGCGACCATCCGGCCGGTGCCGGGGAGTCGGGATGGGGGCACTTGGGCGACCTTTACCAAGGACAGTGGCGGGATGCCGACGTGCACTTGCAGGTCAATGACCGGACTTGGACTTACACCTTCCGCCCCATCAACGCGAAAGAGTTCCCACGACTCCAGGACTTCAATGCCGCGTACCGCACGACGATGCGTGTTCGCCTATTGCACGACGCCCCGGCGCCGAAGGTGGCGAAGCTCGAAACCTTCACAGACTCAGTCTGGAAGCCCGTCGATGTCGGCATCGAGTGGGGTGGCAGCGCCACCGGGCCCCAGACCTGGGACGGAACCCTGGCCGCTTTCAACGGTTACGTGGAATCACTCGCTCCGCTGGTTACGGGCCCCGGCGGCAGCCGCGTTGAGATCATCGGTCCGACTGAGTGGAAGTCTGGCGTCAGCGAAGTTCCCGACGGCGTCCGCTGCCGCGTCTGGTTCACTGAGAGTCCGAATGTGAACACGTTCGACTCGACCGTGGTGACTCTGCGCACCGCGCCCGGCGGCTTCAGTTTCAACCCGGCGGCCGTGGCAACGGGTGCCACGATTCTCAGCCCGATGCACCACGCGGTGGTGGGGCCTGTCGATCAAGTCGTGCTCGAGCAGCGCAAGCGAAGAACCGATGGGATCGTCGGTTGGTCCGCTTTCCGCGCCGCGACCGAGCGCGCCCGTACCAACAGCACCCCGACCCTCTACGCCCGGGTCTTCGGCGAACCCGAGCAATCCCTCGCGCGCGCTTTGGCCGAACAGCCGCCCAAGCCCGGTCGCATGTATCTGCCCGTCGGACTGGAAGGCGGCCGACAGCGGTTTGGCCTCAACCCGAACGGTTCTGTGTTCTGCGTCAATGACCGGATCGACGAGCCGGCGGGCAAAGACACGCCGCGGCGGAAGTGGGGTGCCAATCGTCTCGACTACGACTTCGACCTGCCGCAATCAGCCCCGACCAAGCGCTGGATTGAAGACGAGTGCCTGCCTATCCAACACGCCGAGTGGGAACACGAAGGCATCCGCTACAGCCAAACGGCCTTCGCCACCCGGTTGGACCCGGGCGGCCTGGGTTTTCCAGACACGCCGGCGGACGACACGACCGTGCTCATGGTCAAGATCGCCGGTCGAAACCTGGCCCAGGAGTACAAGCCGGCCCAAGCGGGAATCTCTCTGCGCGCCGACGGTCGTCGCATTATTTTGAGCCCGCGCGAGGGCCTGGTCCGGGCGAAGTCCGGCGAGGGCGAGGTCATCCGCGCGTTCATTGAGGGGCAGGGTCAGGCGAATCCGCCCGAAATCAACGGCGAGATCAAGTACTTCGGCAACATGCCGCCCGGCACGGACGGTTTCATCGTCGTCAAAATCCCGTTCATCACGCTGGACAAGCCGGAGGAGATCGAGCGCCTGCGCGAACTCGAATTCGACCGGGAGTTCGAGCGGGTAAAGAAGTTCTGGAAGAGTCGGGTTGCCGCCAGCACACAAATCAGCACGCCGATTGCGGAACTGAACAACTTCCACCGCGCCCACGTCTCGCACCTGCTCATCAACTGCGGGCGCGAACCCGGGGCGGACCGCCTGGCCGCGCGGGTCGGTGGCTTCTCCTACGGCGTCTTCGGCAACGAATCCTGTATGATGATTACCGACCTCGATCGCCGTGGGCTGCATGGGGAAGCCGCACGCTGCCTCGAGACGTTCCTGCATTACCAGGGAACCGTGAAGTTGCCGGGGGACTACGAATCACAGGACGGGATTTTTAACGGCGCGTTCGGCTGGGAACAGGGCGGCTACAATCAGCACCACGGCTGGATACTCTGGGCCCTGGCGGAGCATTACTGGTACTCAGGCGACCAGGCCTGGCTTGCCCAGAACGCCGACAAACTCATCAAGGCCTGCCACTGGATCACCCACGAGCGTGCCCGGACGAAGAACCTCGAGGGCCTGCGCCGTATCGAGCGCGGCCTGCTCCCGCCCGGCTCGCTCGAAGACATCGGCGACTGGCGTTGCTGGATGTCCAACAACGGCTTTAGCTGGTGGGGACTGGACGCCATCGCGCGCGCACTCGCCGACCTCGGCCACCCTGAGGCGAAGGTTCTGCAGACTGAAGCCGATGCGTATCGGCGGGACATTCTGACCGCGTTCTCCGAAGCGATGACGCGCTCGCCGCTCGTGCCGCTGCGAGACGGCACCTGGATTTCGCAAATCCCCTCCGAGGTCCATCGACGAGGGCGCACCTTTGGCTGGATCACCGTCACGCTCGAAGGGCCGATCTACTTCCTCCGCACCGGGCTGATGGCGTCTGATGATCCGATGGCGGTCCCCATCATGCAGGATTTCGAGGATAACCTCTATCTATCCGAACGCTACGGTTACTCGTGGGAAAAGCATGGTACCCAATGGTTCAGTCGCGGCGGCATTTCGATGCAGCCCAACCTGCTTTGTTCGCCGCATCCCTACTTGTTGCGCGACGAGATCAAGCATTTCCTGCGCGCCTACTTCAACGCCTTCGCCTCGTGCTATTATCCCGACACCCAGATGATGTGCGAGCATCCGCTGCCCGACCTCGGCGATTGGCGCGGCGACCACTACAAGGCGAGCGACGAATCCAACTCGACTTACTGGCTGCGGCTGATGTTCGTCGAGGACGATCGGGGCGACGAGGTACTGCGACTCGGGATGGCCGTGCCGCGCGCCTGGCTGACGGATGGCCAAAGCCCCGCCATCGAACGGGCCGCCACCCATTTCGGCCCGATGAATCTGCGCTTCGAATCCAAGGCGAACAGTGGCTCCATCACGGCCGTGGTTGAGCCGCCGACACGCCGAACGCCCAAACAGGTCCTGCTTCGCTTCCGTCATCCCCAGGCCAAGCCCATCCAGCGCGTCGAACTCAACGGCCAGTCCTGGACGAAGTTCGACCCGAAGAAAGAGTGGGTAGACCTGCCGAAAGTCGAAGGCACGCTGACGGTCACGGCGTTCTATTGAGTCAACGCGGAAGTCGAAAGGAAGGAGCACACGCGTCCTCTCGTGTACGGAGCGGCGCCCGCGCCGCTCGGTCCCGATCCGTCCGTTCGACCAGGGTGGGTGCCACCGCCTACGCGCCCCGAACTCACAGGCGGGGCGCCCAGATGGCCAGACCTGCCCGGACGCCGGACTCGGTCGCGGCCCCCTGATCATCGCCTGAGGTGTTCGGGAACGACTGGAATGCACCACGAAGAACCGGCGCACACGAAGAAACGATGATGAGCGGCCCCCCCCTGCCGTTCTCTCGAGAATAGCCGAAACGCGCCTCCTGACCTCGGTGCCCGCCTTCGTGGACTTCGTGATCTTCGTGGTGAGCTGAGGCGAGGATTGGGGCGGTCCGTTCTACCTTGAACGGCTCTCTCCGTTCGGACACGCTTCCGCCATGCGACTTGACCTGGCGGCATTGAGCTTCCTCGTCTGCGGCCTGATCGCACACGGGGATGCAGGCTGGGAAACGGAGTCGATTCCGAGCCAGTCAGGTGCGGTGTGGGCTGAGCATTTCTGTGTTTTCAAGGGCCAATTCCACTCGGTCAGTGACTGCCTCCGTCGTTGGACTGGCTCGCAATGGGAGCCGCTGGCTGACGTACCAGTTGGGCGAATCAATGCTGTGTTGGGGGCCGAGCAGGGCCTCTACGTCGGTGGGGAATGTGAGCTCGCAGGATCACTCACCACCGCCTTCCTGAGGCTCTGGGATGGCACGAACTGGTTGCCGATTCTCCCGCGCACGAGCGAGTGGATCGGCAGCGTGCAGGCGCTGGCAGCGGATCGGCGGGGACGCCTCGTGGTGGCTGGCTCGTTCGCACCGCGCCCTTTGACCCGATCCCACGTCGTCCGTTTCTGGGACGGCAAGGACTGGACGCTGCCGGGAGACGGACTGTCGTTCGTGGACAAAACGACCGTGCGCGCCCTGGCGGTGGCAGATCGAGGCGACGTGTTCGTATCCATCGCGGTCCAGTCGAAACGCAATCCCAACGACCTGGTGCTGCACTGGGATGGCGAGCGTTGGGAGCGGATCAAAGGGGCGACCAACGTCACGAGGCTCGTGCCGGATAGGCGCGGTGGCCTGTATGCGGTGGGGGCGTTCGAGACCAACACTCCCGCCTCGGGACGCTGGATCGGTTGGTGGAATCGGGGAGCCTGGCAGCCACTGGGTGCGGACCTGCGCCACCCCGATCCCCGGTTCGCGATTGGGATCGGGGGTGTGACGATTTGGAATGACGACCTCATCGTCAGCGGCGGGTTTCGCCGCGCCGGTGACGTCGAAGCGAATCTCATCGCGGGTTGGAACGGGACCAACTGGTACGCCCTCGGCGGCGGTCTAGGCGGACGAGGCCCCCTCCACAGTAGCAGTCGCACGCGAGCCGTCTACGCCGAGGTTGGTTATGCGTCTGCCTTGCTTCCCAAAGACAACGAACTGGTCGCGTTCGGCTCTTTCACGGAAGCCGGTGATTGCGCCGCGCCGGGCGTCGCCCGCTGGAACGGGACCAACTGGTCGCGGTTTATGGACCCCAGCAGCACCGGTGTGAACGGCCTCATTCGTGGCCTCGCCGCGGACGACCGGTACGTGTACGCAGTCGGTAACTTCAACACGGCCGGGGCCGCCGTAGCCCACGGTCTCGCGCGCTGGAACGGCACCGCGTGGGAGGGCTTTCCGCAGCGTCCGCCCGAGGCGCCGCGTTCCTATCACGCTCTGGCCGCGACCGGCGACGCCTTGTGGGTCTGCGGCTCCCCGTCCACCACAACGAGCAATCGCCTCCAGCACGATCTTCTCCGATGGAGCAACGGAGGATGGGAACGGTTCTTGGGACCGTGCCCAGGCTTCGGGTCAGCCCTCGCCGCGTCGGCCGGGAAGGTGTGCATCTCCGCACCGGCCGCACTCGCTGAGCTCACCACAGAAGGCGCGAATTCTCTGCCCGCCCCGCTCGGCGAGTTGCGGACGTTGGCAGTGGACGAGCGAGGCGAAATCTATGCCGGAGGCAGTTTCAATACCCGCCGCACGGCAGACGTCGGAGTGATGCGTTGGAACGGAGCGGCTTGGGAGAGCGTCGGCGAGGGGTTGAGCCCGGGTCGAGCTCAGGGCGGCGGCGTGGGAGCTCTGCTGGCCACCAACGGTGTGCTCTATGCCGGGGGCGATTTCCACAGCACGCGGAGGCTGCGCCCCGAGGAATCCTCGCGCGGCTTGACCCATGAACAGGCGGGCATCGTGCCCTTGGGGGGCGTGGCGCAATGGCGGGACGGACGTTGGTCGGCGCTGGGGCCGGTTGTGAGTAAGCCGGAGGTTTGGTTGGAGTCAGTGAACGCGCTGGCGTGGTGGAACGGACGCCTTTTCGCGGGCGGCCAGTTTGATCACATCGGCGGTGTCGCGGCACGCAACATCGCCCTGTGGAATGGGGAGAAGTGGCAAACCCTCGGCGACGGGGTGGAAGGGATCGTCCACGCCTTGGCGGTTCACGGCGGGCACCTGTACGTCGGCGGCCAACTTCGACGGGCGGGTGGCCGATCGGTTGAGAACTTCGCTCGCTGGCGGCTCGAGTGATTTGCGCCCGTCGGTGACTCCAGCATGGCGCACTGGCTTCGCCGGGCTGCCATGCGGTGCGGGAACCCCTGGCGGCGTCGCGCGGGGCGGTTCGTCTCCGGCGCCCGTTCCATTCAACTGTAATCGCTGAAACGGGTGATCTTCCCGCCCGCAAACTCAAAGACCGAAATGCCGCGCAACCTCGGTTCGCTGCCCGCCTTCAGGTCGGGTGGAAGATCCGCCTGCAGGACCGCATGGTAGGCGATCTCGGCAATTGGCCTGGTCTTGTGCTACGCCCGAACAGCAGCTCAATCATGTTGCGGATGCAAGGTCAGTCGGCGGATCTGTCGGCCAAACTTGCTCTCGACCGTTTGACTGCGAGAAGCTCGATCCCGGACAGCTTGTCGAATTTCATTGTCATCTTTTCGGTCGTAAGAAATCCGGGCTAGGGACATGAATAGTTACGCCGCGACAGAGTGCGGGCTATTGCGCTCCTGCAATCGTCAGTTTAATAATCGCGGACAGCCGGAAGTACAGGCAGACGCATGCCAGCAGATTCAAGCAATCGGTCCGACGATTCGGCCGCGGCACAGCAGCGGTTCCTATCGGTGGACCGGACAGTAATGCGGCGCTTTCTCGCATCTCAGCTCAACCCAACACGCACACAGGAACCCATCCCATGACCAAGACCGGATTCGCCCTGCTCTCCGTTGTGATCGGCCTTCTGGCGTCCACCGCACGCGCGGCCGATGTCGCGGACCAGTGGCGCGCGGAGTTCGAAAGCCCCCGCAGCGTCCACAAGCACCTCGTGAGCGGGAAGGTCGGTGACTTCGGCGCCACCGAGTTCGTGGCGACGCGGGCGCCGGCCGCGCGCGCGTTTGCAGCCGCCACCCCGGCCCCCGCCTCCAGCCAGCCGGCCGCCGGCCGGCCGCCGCGCGGACCCGGCGGCTTCGGCGGGCCGATCCAG
>CAYPUR010000246.1:6665-7175 GCA_964413865.1 uncultured Verrucomicrobiota bacterium | reverse complement strand
AGATGACTCCTTCAAGTGGTAAGAAATCCAGGCTAAAACGCGGGCCGGCGGACGACCCGCGCGTCGCCTACTTCGACCGCCAGGCCCCGGCCTGGGACCGGACCGGACCCGATCCGGACGCGACCATGCGCCGGCTGCGGGAACTCGACGGGCGCCTGGGGTTGAAAGCGGGCCTCGATCTACTCGAGGTGGGTTGCGGCACGGGGCAGATCACCGGCTGGCTGGCCGGCACGGTGCGGCCGGGCCGGGTCGTGGCGGTCGATTTCTCGGAGGCGATGCTGGCGCAGGCGCGCGCGCGCGGCGTGGACGCCGAGTTTGTGCTTTTGGACATCTGCGGCGAGGAACCGTTCGAGGGGTCTTTCGACCGGGTGTTGTGTTTCCACTCGTTCCCGCATTTCCGCGACCAGGCGGCGGCGCTGCGGCGAATGGCGCGGCATCTCAAGCCCGGCGGCCAGCTCCTGGTGGTGCATCTTGCGGGCAGCAGCCAGATCAACGCCTTCCACCGAAGCG
>CAYPUR010000246.1:0-6655 GCA_964413865.1 uncultured Verrucomicrobiota bacterium | reverse complement strand
GTGGGCGGAGCGGTCGGCCACGACCACCTCCCGCCGGCCGCGCGCTGGCCTGCCCTGCTGCGGCCGGTCGGGCTCGAAGTCAGGGAGGCGGTGGATCGCGCGGACCTGTTCCTGCTCAAGGCCGAGGCGGGCGCGCGCGGTCGAACAACGGGGTAGGCGGCGGAATTTGCTCGTGCGAGGGGCGGCTGAGGCCCATGATCGGGCCAGGCCCGCATGTTTGACGGAGTTGTGACCACGGCAAAGCCGGGAACTCCAAGACGTGCGCGAACGCGGGCTGGGAAAGCAGAATTGCGCCGCGACCTTGAAACGACATGTCCATTGCGCGCTGACGACCATGAAACGCAACCTCTGTCTCCTCCTCGGGCTGATGCTCCTGGCGGTTGTCCCGCTCCGGGCCGCGGACTCCGCGCGGCCCAACATTCTCTTCATCTTCTCGGACGACCATGCCGAGCATGCGATCTCGGCGTATGGATCGAAGGTCAACCAGACGCCGCACATCGATCGCCTGGCCAGGGACGGCGTGCGTTTCCTCAATTCCTTTGTCGTCAACTCGATCTGCACGCCGAGTCGCGCCACGCTGCTCACGGGGCAGTACTCGCATGTGAACGGCGTGCCGGTGTTCAACCGGTTCGACGGCGCGCGCGATCATGTCGCCAAGCGGCTGCAAGCCGGCGGCTACCACACGGGAATGATCGGCAAGTGGCATCTGGGCTCCGATCCGACCGGCTTCGATCGGTGGATTGTCCTGCCCGGCCAGGGGGCGTATTGGAATCCGGCGTTCCTGGTGTCCGGACGCCGGCTCACGATTCAAGGCCATTGCACGGACATCACGACGGACCTGGGCATCGAGTGGTTGAAGACGCGTCCGCGGGACAAGCCGTTCTTTCTGATGCTGCATCAGAAGGCCCCGCACCGGGCGTGGGAGCCCGATGAACGGAACAAGGCGCTTTTCAAGGACAAGGTGATACCGGAGCCCGACACGCTCTGGGACGATTACGCCACGCGCCCCGCGGCGCTTCCCCGCAACCGCCAGACAGTCGCCCGCGACCTGACCCGCCGCGATCTCAAGCTCGAGCCGCCGTCCGATCTCAAAGGCCCCGCCCGCAACCAATGGCTGCAAGAGGCGCCGATGGAACTGGCGGTGGACGGCAAGACGCTCACCGGCAGGGATCTTGTCCGCTGGAAGTACCAGCGTTACATGCAGGATTATCTTGCGTGCGTCCAGGGCGTGGACGACGGCGTGGGGAGGATCCTGGACTACCTGGACCAGGCCGGGCTGGCCGCGAACACCGTTGTCATCTACTCGGCGGACAACGGGTGGTATCTTGGCGATCTGGGGCTCTACGACAAACGCTTCATGTACGAGCCCGGGCTTCGCGTCCCGCTGCTGGCGCGCGGCCCCGGACTCCGGGCGGGCCACACCCCCTCGCAGTTGGCCGCCAACATCGATCTTGCGCCGACGTTTCTCGACCTGGCGGGTCTGCCCGTCCCCGAGTCCATGCAGGGCCGATCCCTCGTTCCGCTGCTGCGCGGCGCGGCGCCGTCCGACTGGCGGACGAGTGTTTACTACCGCTACTACCACGACCCCGGCCACCACAACACGGCCGCGCATCTCGGCGTCCGCACGGCCACGCACAAGCTCATCCACTACTGGAAACAGGACGTCTACGAGATGTTCGATCTGGTCAAGGACCCTGCCGAGCAGCGCAACCTGCTGCACGCGCCGGAGGACGCGCGGCGCCCCGAAATCGCGGTCCGGTTTGCCGAGTTGAAAGCGGAGCTGACCCGCCTGCAGAAGGAGTTCAAGGACGACGGTCAATACGCCGATCCCGCCACGTGGCCACCCGGCAGCTCGGACGGTCCCTTTGGCGACAAGCAGCCCGCGGGAATCAAGACCGTCGCCGAGGCCATCGCGCTCACGCGGGCCGAGCAGCCCGGATCAGGTTCAGCGCGGAGCCTGTGATCGATCCGGGCTAGCGGGAGCGAGCCGGTTTCGGAGCGCGGCCAGCCCTTGTTCGAGTGTCCGCGGCGACACGGTGCCCGCGGTGCCCAACTCCTGGGCGAACACGGAAACCCTGTATTCCTCGATCAGCCAGCGCAACGCATCGCGCTCGGCCCGCGCGGCGTCGGATGCATCGGGCCGAATCCGAATGGCGGCGAGGGCATCGGTCCAGGGCTGCACACGATCGAGCTTCTCGCGGTCCTTGGCTGGATTCACGGCCGCGCGCTCGGCGCGAATCAGCATCGCCTTGAGATAGCGGGCAAGGTGGGGGAGTCGATCGAACGGGACTTGCCCGAGGAACCCCGCAGGGACAAGCCGGGCCAGGTCCTCCCGCATCCGCGGATACGGCTTGCGGCAGAGGAGGATGGCCTGGCGCAGACGCAGGATCTCGCCCAAACGATCCGAGAGTTGAGGCGCCAGGCCGCGAATCGCGGCGCGAATCGACTCGCGCAGCGCCGCGAAGGCCGCGCCGGTCCGGGGCGGCGGGGCGGATGGAGTCAACAGATGGCGCCGCAAGTTCTCGAAAGCCGTGGATTCGAGTTCATCGACAGGCCCGATTGTGATGTAAAGGACGCGCCATTGGGCCGGACTGCGCAGATCCTTCTCGAGCCACGCGAGTTCCCGTTGCAGCCCCAGCTCCAGCAGCCGCCGCACGCCTCCCGCGTGCGCCTCAGCCGCAGCCGCGGCGCCGCGAAACAGCCGCAGCGAGACCTCTCCCGCCTCGACGTGCAGGGCGGGGAAAGCCTCGATTGGAAAGCCCGCAACATCCGCGACCTGAATGCGATCGGGCAAGTCCCCGCAGGTCCAGTCCTTCAACCCGTAACGCTCCCAGCGCGCCACCGCGCTCCGCCACGCCTCGGACTCGATGGTGGTGTCGTGCGATTCGAGTTCAACCCGCAACGCGCGCAGATCGCGTCCGCACGCCAATGGCTGGTTTTCGCGCCCCAGAATCTCGAAGCGCGGACGCAGGTGGGCCGGCAGCAACTCGACGCTCCAGGCGGTGCCGGGCACTTCGACGCCGTAGCGCTCCCGGATGAATCGAATCAGGGCCGGGAGAAACGCGCTTCCGGAGGGTTTGACGGCCTGGGCCATTTCCTTCGCCCGGGGCGCGAGCGGCATTAACGCGCGGCGCAGATCTTTGGGCAACGCCTGCAGAAGATGGAGAATCTGAGGCTCGCGCAAACCCGGCACGGCCCAGTCGAGCAGGTGCGGCTCGATCACCTGCGCCAGCGTGAAGGGCAGCCGGACCGTCACGCCGTCGCGCTCGTTGCCGGGCGCATAGTCGTAGGCGACAGGGATCTGCTGCGTGCCAACGGCGAGGGCATCCGGAAATGCGTGTCGGTCGAATGCGACGGCGTGTTCCCCGAGCAGGTCGGCGGCATCGAGACTCAGCCACGGCGTTCCCTCGGCCTGGCGGTCTCGCAGGAGATGGTTGAGGTCGGCGACCGACCCCACATTCAACAGCCGCTTCGCGTAGGCCCGGTGCAGCGCTTCGTCCAGATCCGACACCAGCCGCTGCTGCAATCGGGTCTGCCAAAGCTCGATCTTTTGCCGCAACTGATGGTTGTGCCACAGGAACCGATAGGCCGCTGGCAGTGACGCAAGGTCTGGCGGCGGCGGATCAACGCGGGATTGCCCGAGGGCGGCTTGCTCGTGGCGGTCCTGACCCGCGCCCCCGGCGCGGGCGGTCGGCGATTGCGCCGCTTTGCCTTGGACTCGAGTGGCGCTCCGGAAGTGATCGGCCAGACCCTCGGAGACCAGCGCCGTTCGAATGAAGATCTCCGTCGCCTCCGCCGGATGGCTTTGCCGGTAGGACACCATCCGCTCCGAGACCACCAGGCCGTTGAGCGTCACCCGCTCGAGCGCCGCAACGCGCCCCGCGGTGGGGTCCCAGTGCGGGTCCAGATAGGCTTTTCGGATCAGGTGCGGCGCCAGATCGACAATCCAGCGCGGATCAATCTCCGCCACCGTCCGAACGAAACGGCGTGAGGTCTCGACGATTTCGCCGGCGACGATCCAGGCCGGCTGGGCCCCAGCCCGCGGTGTGGCGGCTGCTGTTTCTTTCGGTGTCAGGCCAGGGCGTTTCCCGGCGGCCCTTTCGAACAAACCCGAACCGGGGAAAACCATGGCTTCGCGATTCCCCGCCAGCCGATACAGGTTCCGTTCCTTCCTGGCCGCCACGTGGCTGAACAGGCCGGTCAGAATCGACCGATGAACGGCGGCGTGCCAGGGATCTGCCGCGCGGAGGGCGGCCTGTTGCTGTTTGGACTGCGCAATGCCCCCCGCAGCCGCCGTCGTGAGACGGCGCTGATCTCCCTGTTCGGCGGAGCCGGATGGCGCGGACGCATCCCGTCCCGCGGGACGGCCACCGGGTTCATCGTGGGCAGGCGGGTGCGGTCCCTGGGCCAGCGCGTCTTCGAGTGTTTCGTCCGCATCGTCCGGCGCGGCGGGTGCCGGCGGCCCGCCCAGGTGCGCGACGGTCTCGCGGAGTTGGGCGTGGATGTCGCGCCACTCGCGCATCCGGGGGAACGACAGGAAATGCTCGCGGCAGAACTTGCGCATCTGGCTCTGCGTCTTGAGCGAGTCGAGCGTCTCGTGGTAAGCCTCCCAGATCCGAACCAGCGTCAGGAAATCCGAGCGCGGGTGTTGAAAGCGGCGGTGGGCCGCGGACGCCGCGTCCTGGCGGTCGGCGGGGCGTTCGCGGGGATCCTGGATGCTCAGGCCGGCCGAGATGATCAGCACCGGTTCGAGGACGCCCTCGATCTGGGCCTCGAGGATCATCCGGCCAATGGTCGGGTCGACGGGCAGGCGCGCCAGCCGCTCGCCCAGGGGCGTCAGCCGCCGGTCGGCATCGAGCGCGCCGATCTCGGCCAGCAACTCGTACGCGCCCGCAATCGCCGCCGGCGAGGGCGGGTGGATGAAAGGGAACTCCTCGACCTCGCCCAGATCGAACGCCTTCATCCGCAGGATGACATCGGCGAGGTTCGCCCGCTGGATTTCGGGCTGTGTGTAAAGCGGACGGGCCTGGAACTCCTCCTCGCTGTACAGCCGATAACAGATCCCTTCGGCAACGCGCCCGCAGCGGCCCATGCGCTGGTTGGCGCTGCTCTGCGATATGGGCTCGATTGGCAAACGCCGCGTCCGGGTCCGGGCATTGTAACGGCTGATCCGCCCGAGGCCTGTGTCCACGACATAACGAATGCCCGGCACCGTCAGCGACGTCTCGGCGATATTGGTCGCAATGACGATTTTCCGCCGCTTCGACGCGGCGAACACGCGCTGCTGCTCGTCGGCGCTGAGCCGGCCAAACAACGGGACAAGCTCGAGCCGTCCTCCACCCGTCTCCCGCAGGGCGTCGCGCGTCTCGATGATGTCACGCTCGCCCGGCATGAACACGAGCACGTCGCCCGAGGCCGAAGTGGCCAGGATGTCCCGGACGGCATCCACCGCGGCATCGACGTACGTCCGGCCGTCCTCCGCCCTCTCGCCGTCTTCATCGCCCGAGCCGGCGCCGAATGGGCGGTATTCCACAGACACAGGGAACAGACGCCCCGAGACGGTGATGATGGGCGCATGATCGAAATGCCGCGCAAAGGCCTCGGTGTCGATCGTCGCGGAGGTGACGATCAGCTTGAGATCGCTGCGCTGGGGGAGCAGACGCTTGAGCAGGCCGATCAGGAAATCGATGTTCAGGGACCGCTCGTGCGCTTCGTCCAGAATCACCACCTCGTAGTCGCTCAGCACCGGATCGGCCTGCGCCTCGGCAAGCAGAATGCCGTCGGTCATGAACTTGACGTATGTCTCCGGACTGGTCTGATCCGAGAACCGGATCTTGCATCCCACGGCGCGGCCCCACGGGCGATCAATTTCCTCGGCCACGCGGCGTGAAAGGGAGAGCGCTGCAACACGGCGCGGCTGCGTGCACCCGATCTTGGCCCGCACGCCGAAACCGGCCTCCAAACAGATCTTCGGCAATTGCGTGGTCTTGCCCGACCCGGTCTCGCCCGCGACGATCAGCACCTGGTGCGCCCGCAAGGCGTCGAGGATCTCCTTGCGTTTGGCGCTGATGGGCAGCTCGGGCGGGTAGCGCAGCTCGGGCAGGGCCGCCTGCCTCCGCCCCCGCCGGGCGATCGAGGCCCGCGCCTCGTCGAGCCACAGCGGCAGATCGTGCGGCGCGCGCGGGCTGTGCCGGTGGGCTTCGATCCAGCGTGTGACCTTCCAGCCAATCCGCAGTTGATCGGCCAGCAGGCACTGCGGCAGAAGCCGTTCGAGTTCCTTGAGCGAGGCGGCGGGATTCACGGAAGCAGCGGCACGCATCAACCCTCAACCTCCAACGGTCAGCGCCCGACCCTGTGCCGGAATCGGCGGACTGCGAGCGCGAGGCTGAGTTCTCTCATAAGCGCCAAGATCTCTAACGCCAGGAAGAATCGGTGTCAGGCGCAAAGTTGCGGCTTCTAACCCGGAAATCTCACCTGTGGGGCGGTCTCGGCATTCCTGACGGTCCGTGGGTGAGATCTCCGGGTCTATTCCGAGCATCTGGAGGTTGTTGGTGGGGATCGAGTTTGCGCCGCGTGGGGGCACGCGGCCTACACCGGGAGTCTCGATGTGTTGTAGGCCCGGTGCCCTCACCGGGCGACAGAACACCGACAACAA
>CAYPUR010000245.1:1300-7206 GCA_964413865.1 uncultured Verrucomicrobiota bacterium | reverse complement strand
CCAACTCCAAAGATATGTCAATAATTATGAACCTGTCACTCCATCTTTATCGATTCAGCATGACGGCTTGTCATGTGCTCGGTGAACTTGTTTCGAGGGCGGCAGGGATCTGCGTTGGGTTCGCAAGCAGCCAAATCGGAAAGGCTGGCACGATTCGATCGCAGTGGTACTCTGGGCGCGGCACTGATTTACCAGAATAGAGCACGCACATGAAGACGAACCGTCCAATCTCCGATCCGACATCCATAAACCGCCGCGGCTTTCTCAAGACCTCGGCCACAGTGGCTGGGACAGCGCTTGTCGGCGCACTCGATGTGAGTCGCTTCGCCCACGCGGCGGAGAGCGGCACGCTCAAGCTCGGCCTGATCGGCTGCGGCGGACGCGGCACGGGCGCGGTCGGCGACGCGATGCATGGGGACTCGGGCACGGTGCTCTGGGCGGCTGCCGATGTTTTTCCCGACAAGATCGAGACTTCGCTCAGCACGCTGACTCCGATGTTCCCGGGTCGGGTTCAGGTGCCGCGGGAAAGGCGGTTTTCCGGGCTGAACGGGTATCGCGGCGTGATCGACAATTGCGACGTCGTCCTGATCGCCTGCGCGTCCCGGTTCCATCCGGACTATGCCCTGGCGGCGGTCCGCGCCAGAAAGCACGTGTTCGTCGAGAAACCGGCGGCGGTCGATATTGTCGGGATCCGGAAGATCCTCGAAGCCGATGCGTTGTCCAAACAGAACGGGACGGGGGTGCTTGCGGGCGTGACGTATCGCTATCATCTGGGGCGGCGCGAAGCGATCCAGCGGATGCACGGGGGCGAGATCGGCGAGGTTGTGGCGGTTCAGTGTGATTATTTGCGCGGGCCCTACCGGTTGGTCGACCGCCAGACCCAATGGAGCGAGATGGAATATCAGTTGCGCAATTGGTATCATTTCACCTGGCTCTCGGGCGACGACATCCCTCAATCGCTGGTCCATAATCTCGACTCGGCTCTGTGGGCGTTGGGCGACGTGATGCCCGACCACGCCTATGGGATGGGAGGGCGCTCGACGCATTTCCAGGCCTCGATGGGCACGTCGTTCGACCATCATCACGTCACCTATGAATACGCCGATGGACGCTGCATCTACGGATCTTGCCGGACGGCGAGCGGCTGTTTCGGATTGAACAAGGACGTGTTCCACGGCACCGGGGGCCGCTGCCATTTCGCCGCGTTCGACCGTCCGTATTTCACCGATCTGGCGGGCAAGGTCACCTGGCGGGCCGACGCCGCGGCCTCGGGAAAGTCGCCCTACGAGCAGATGCATGTCGAGTTCCTGCAATCGATCCGGGCGGGGACGCCGTTCCAGCGGGCGAAAACCCTCGCCGACTCCACCATGGCGACCGTGGTCGGACAGATGGCGGTCTACTCCGGGCAGAAGATCACATGGAAGGACGCTTGGGATTCCGGGTTCGCTTTTCAACCCGCGGGCGAGGTCACGATGGACACAGAACCGCCGGTCAAATTAGGCGCCGACGGCATCTATCCGGTGGCCATTCCCGGGCAGACCAAGCTGATTTGATCCGGGTCGCGGTCATCCTGACGAGGATACTATGGCCGAGGGTCCCAACCGCCACATCAACCGGGAGCTTAGTTGGCTCGAGTTCAATCAGCGCGTGCTCGACGAGGCGCTGGACTGTCGCAATCCACTGCTCGAGCGGGTCAAGTTCTTCTGCATCGTCAGTTCGAACCTTGACGAATTCTTCGAGGTGCGGGTTGCCGGGCTCAAACAGCAGGTGCAGAGCGGGGTTGCCGAGCGATCTCCCGACGGGCTGACGCCGATCGAGTGCTGCGGGGCCATCGCGCGGCGCGTCCGACGCATGGTTGAGGATCAATACACGTGTTGGCGGGAGCAACTGGTTCCGGAGCTTGGGCGGCATGGGATTCGATTCACGCGGGTCGCCGACCTGCAGGAGGAGGATCGGCAGTGGCTGGACCGGTTCTATCGCGCGGAGGTCCGTCCGGTGCTGACACCGCTTTCGATCGACCCGGCGCATCCGTTCCCGCAGCTTCTCAACAAGAGCCTCAATCTCATCGTCCAGGTGCGGGCGAAGATCAACGGACGCAAGCGCGGGCGGCTGGCTGTGGTGCAGGTGCCCCGCATCCTGCCGCGTCTGATCGACCTTCCCCGCGAAGGCGGCGCCAAGGAGCACGTGTTTCTCGGGAACCTGATCGGTCACTACCTGGCTGACCTGTTCCCGGGGACGCTGATCCTGGGGTACTGGCTGTTCCGCGTAACGCGCAACAGCGAGCTGTACCTCGACGAGGAGGATGTGGCCAACCTGCTCAAGGCGGTCGAGACACAACTGCATCGCCGGCTCAAGGGGGAGGCGGTGCGTCTCGAGGTGGAGCGCGATTGCCCGATCAATATTCGGGACGAACTCCTGCGCACCCTGCATCTGGATGAGAACGACCTCTATGTCCTGGATGGGCCGATGAACCCGACACGGCTCATGACGCTCTGCGCGAGCAATCGCCAGCCCGAGCTGCGTGATCCCCCCTTCCTGGCGCCGGCTCCCCTCCCCCTGCGCGATGCGGCGGACCTCTTTGCGGCGATCCGCAGCCGGGACATTCTGCTGCATCATCCGTATGAGAGTTTCGAGTGCGTGGTCAGCTTCCTGCAGCAGGCGGCCACCGATCCCCGCGTGCTGGCCATCAAGCAGACTCTCTACCGCACCGGCGGGGACGCCCGGATCATCGGTGCGCTCATGGACGCTGTGCGCAACGGCAAACAGGTCACCGCCGTGGTCGAGTTGAAGGCGCGTTTCGACGAGGCCAACAACATCGAGTGGTCGAGGCAACTCGAGCACGCGGGAGTCCATGTCGTCTACGGATTGGTCGGCTACAAGATCCATTGCAAGGTGACGCTGGTGGTTCGGCGCGACGACGACGGGATCCGCCGCTATCTGCACTTGAGCACGGGAAACTACAATCCCACCACGGCGAAGCTCTACACGGACATTGGGCTGCTCACATGCCACCCCGACTTTGGAGAGGATGCCACCAGCCTGTTCAATTTGCTGACGGGGATTTGCCAGTTTCAGGGGACTCGAAAGTTTGTGGTGGCGCCGTTCGAGCTTCATGACCGCATGCTCGCGTTGATCCGGCGCGAGACCGACAACGCGCGTCGCGGGCTGCCGGCCCGCATTGTCGCCAAGATGAACTCGTTGGTCGACCGGAAGATCATTGATGCCCTCTACGAAGCCTCGCAAGCGGGCGTGCAGATCGATCTCGTCGTGCGCGGGATCTGCTGCCTGCGGGCCGGGCAGCCCGGCCTGAGCGAGACAATCACCGTGCGGAGCATCGTCGGGCGTTTCCTGGAACATAGCCGGATCTTCGCCTTCCATAACGCCTGCCGGCCCGAGGTCTGGCTTTCGAGCGCCGACTGGATGCCACGGAATTTTTTCAAGCGCATCGAGGTGGCGTTTCCCATCGAGGACGGGAACCTGCGCGACCGCGTCCTGTGGGAACTGGACTCCGTCGTCCTGGCCGACACTGTCAAGGCGCGCGCGCTGTTTCCTGACGGAAGTTACCAGCGCGTCCGCGCGCCGCGGGGAACCAAGCCGCTGGACAGCCAGGCCGAGCTGATCCGCCGGGCGCGGGAGGGAGCCCCGTCGGATCCCGGACGCCGCGAGTCCGCGTCTTCGTATCCGAAAGTGCGCCTGGCGCGGCGCCCCAACTCGGACATTTCACACCGCCACGCGTGATCGGATGTCCGGGCTAGCGCGGATTTCTTGATCATCTTCCCGGTTGTGAGAAATCCGGGCTAGGGGAAGGCGGGTGTGGAGAGAATTGAGTGCAAAGCCGTTGCCGGTTGTGGCAAAACCGTGCGGCCCTATGGAGTACGAAGCCGTGATCGGGCTGGAGACGCATGTCCAGCTCAAGACCCAATCGAAGATGTGGTGCGGTTGCGCCAATGCCTTTGGCGCGGCGCCGAACACGAACGTCTGCCCTGTCTGCCTGGGGTTGCCGGGCGTGCTGCCGGTCGCCAACGATGAGGCCCTGCGCCTCACCGTGCTGGCCGGCCTGCTGCTCAACTGCAGGATCCCATCCTTCGCCAAGTTCGATCGGAAGAACTACTTCTATCCCGACATGCCCAAGAACTACCAGATCACCCAATACGACCGGCCCTCGACAACGGAAGGGCATCTGGACTTCGAGTTCGAGGGCGCCATCCGGCGCGTCCGCATCACGCGCGCTCACCTCGAAGAGGACGTGGGCAAGAGTTTTCATTTCGAGCGGACCAGCGGGGTCGACTTCAATCGCGCGGGCGTGCCCCTGCTCGAGATCGTGTCCGAGCCGGATCTGACCAGTGCGGACATGGCCTACGCCTATCTGAACGCGCTCAAGGACGTCCTCGTTTACGGCGGCGTCAGCGACTGCGACATGGAAAAGGGCATGGTCCGATGCGACGTGAATGTCAGCGTCCGTCCGCGCGGCGCCACCGACCTCGGGGCGAAGATCGAGATCAAGAACATGAACAGTTTCAGCGGGGTCCGGCGCGCCCTCACATACGAGATCCCGCGTCAGATTGCTGTCCTGGAACGTGGAGGCACACTTGTCCAGTCCACGCGCCGGTGGGACGACGCCGCCGGGATCACCGAGGAAATGCGGACCAAGGAGGATGCGCATGACTACCGGTACTTTCCGGATCCGGACCTGATGGCATTCGAGCCGACCGAGTCCTGGCTTGACGCAGTGCGCGGGCGGGTTGTCGAGCTGCCGCTGGCGCGCAAGCAGCGTTTCATGCGGGACTACCAACTGCCCGCCGCCGACGCGCAGACATTCGTCGATGACGTGGCGCTCGGCGCCTATTTCGAGGGTGTGGCGGGGCAGACGCGCAATCCCAAGGCGATCGCCAACTGGGTCATCAACAATCTCCGCGCACACCTGGCCCAATCGCAAACCACGCTTGCCGCTCTGAGGTTCAGGCCGGCTCATCTGATCGAACTGGTTGAATTGGTCGACAGCGGCAGGATCAGCAGCCGGATTGCCCAGGACGTTTTTGGCGAACTGTTCGCCACGGGAGAGAGCCCTGCCGCCATCGTCCAGCGCAAGGGCCTGAGCCAAGTCAGCGATGCCGGCGCCCTCGAAGCCCTGTGCGACCAGGCCATCGCGGCCAATCCCGGCCCCGTCGCAGACTACCGGGCGGGCAAGAGCGCTGCGCTCAACTTCCTCAAGGGCCAGGTGATGAGATTAAGCAAGGGCAAGGCGAACCCGGCCATGGCGGGTGAGATTCTCGAACGGAAGCTGGGCGGCAATGGCTCCGGCACCCGAGCGTGAACCGGTTCACGCGAACACGATCCGACAGACCACGATCGCCGCGATCATCCCCGCCAAATCGGCCAAGAGCCCCGCCGCAACCGCGTGGCGCGTCTTGCGCACGGACACCGAACCGAAATACACGGCGATGACATAAAACGTCGTTTCGGTGCTTCCCAGAATCGTCCCTGCCATGCGCGCCAGGAGACTGTCGGGACCGAACGTCTTCACCACATCGGCAAAGAGGCCGATCGTCGCACTTCCGCTCAGCGGACGTGTCAGGCAGAGCGGCAGCAGATCGACGGGGAACTGCATCAGATCGAGGACCGGACGCAGCCCCCGGGCCAGCATATCGACGCCGCCCGCGGCGCGGAACGTTCCGATCGCCATCAGCATGGCGACCAGGAACGGGATGATGCGCACTGCCACCTGGAAACCCTCCTTGGCCCCCTCGACGAACTCCTCGTACACCCGCACCCGGTGGAGTGCGGCGTAGAGGGGGAAGAACGAGAGGAAGAACGGGATGGCGAGAACCGACACGGCGTTCATGGCTCGCAGGAACAGCGTGGCGGTTTCACCGGATGCCGGCGTCTGGCGCATCAACTGGATGAAT
>CAYPUR010000245.1:0-1290 GCA_964413865.1 uncultured Verrucomicrobiota bacterium | reverse complement strand
ATGAATGCCACCGCCAGGAAAACGCCGTAGATCGCCAGGACCAGCTTGCCCCACGCAGGAGCCGTGTTGCCCACGCCCTCGATCGAGTTTGGTTCGAGACCCTCGCTCGGCGCCCCGGGGGCACGGCCCCCCGGCGGTCGTTCGAACGGCGGCAAACGGAACCAGCGCAGCTTTTCGAGTGTTTTGACGGCGAAGATCCCGGCCGCCGTCGAGCCGATTGTGGCGATGAGGGCGGTGCCGACGATGGCGGTCGGGTTGGTGGAACCTGCTGCGGCCATGATGCCGATGGCGGTTGTCGGGAGGAGTTGGACCGAGCTGGTGTTCAGAGCCAGGAAGGTGCACATCGCGTTGGTGGCGGTGCCGGGGCGTGGATTGAGCTTTTCGAGGTCGGTCATTGCACGCAAACCAAGCGGCGTGGCGGCGTTGGTCAGGCCGATCATGTTTGCGGCCAGATTCATGAGGATCGAGCCCATCGCAGGGTGCTCCTGTGGAACGTCCGGGAACAGCCGGCGCAGCACGGGCCGCAGACGCCGCGCCAGCGTCACAATCAGACCGGCCTTCTCCGCCAACCGCATGATCCCCAACCACAAGGCGGTGATGCCAATGAGCGGCAGGGCGATGGTCATCACTGCGGTCTTGGCGGCGTCGAAGGCGGCATCGGTCACCGCGTTCAGGCGCCCCTCGAGGCCGCCGAGGACAACGGCGAGCACGATCAACGCAAGCCAGATGTAGTTGAGCATGGGCGTGGTTTACACATCCTGACCCGATGGGCAACGCAGAAGTGAACAGCACCCATCACCCTCGGCGGCCGCGGTCAGGCGCAACAGCACGCTCGACTCTGCATGCGCGCGCTGATCGACGTCCGCACGACGTCCGCACAAGCCCCTTTCCAAAACGACCGTGGTGGGTCAGCATCGGCCCCTGCGATGAGAAGGACTTTCAAGAGCGTTCCGGGTTCGGTGGTCGCCCCGAAGGGTTTCCTGGCCAGCGGGGTCTACTGTGACATCAAGCGCCTCGGCACCGGGAAAGGGTCGGACAAAGGACAGAAACGCGATCTTGCATTGATCGTGTCCGAGGCGCCGGCAACGGTGGCGGGGCTGTTCACCACCAACCAGGTTTGCGCCGCGCCGGTCAAGGTCTGCATCCCGCGCGCAGCGAAAGGCCGCGCGCAAGCCATCGTGGCCAATTCGGGCAACGCCAACGCGTGCACCGGCCCGCGCGGTCTGCGGGATGCGCTCGAAATGGCTGCCGCCGCGGCAGGACAGATCCACCTGCCGCCCGAGCATGTCT
>CAYPUR010000244.1:0-7208 GCA_964413865.1 uncultured Verrucomicrobiota bacterium | reverse complement strand
TGAGCCCGTGCGCTCGGAGCAAGCGCAATTTGCGGCTGACGGCGGCGCTTGTTCGTCGGGCTTGTTTTGGGCAAGTGGTTCGCCGTCGATAGATGTGCTTGCGCAGATCGGCATTGCGGAAGCCGCCGATGGTCCATTCGCCTCGACTGACGATCTGCAGGAGCGTGGCGTCAGGCTGACTGAGGGGGTTCAAGCCTCGAAAACGATAACCATCTTTATGAACGGGCTGACAGAGTTTCTGGACGGCGGGTCCCAGCGGCTGAGTGCCTCGGGTGCTGGCCAGGGCTTCGAGGTAGCGGCCGTTGGCAGCACGGCTGAGCTCGGCGCGACGAGGCATATCGGTGACGGTGCGCCTGAGGCGTTGCCAGCAGCGTGGGGGCTGATCGCTCTGGGGTGCCACGCAACTATTGGTCCGAATGAGGGCTTGGAGACCCGAGTTGGAAGGCGTGGTACTGGGCGCAGCAGCGCCAGGAGGGGGGGAAGCCTTGGCGGGCGAGTTGGAGACGCTTTTCTGGACCGTTGAGGGGGGTGGCAGTTTGAGGGCAGTGGTGGCTGAGGCCTTGCGATAGACTTTAAAGACCTCCGGGGCATTGAGTGTGGTTTCAACACGCAGCACCTGTGCGAACTTATCGTAGATCTTGATGCCGTTGATTCCGACGCCGTGCCGGAGGCAAACTCCCTCGTGACGTTCAACGCGATCGGTGCGAGCTGGGCCCTTAAAACGACCATTGACCCGTCCGCTGTGGAGCGGCACCTGGTGACCCAAAAACCGCATCACGCGGGGCGTGGCGAAGGTCATGATGCCGTGGTGGACAAAGCACCGATAGAGTTGGGCCAACTGCTCGGGATCTTTGAAGACGAGGTCGGTGGCATACTCGCTTTGGGTGCTGGTCCAGTAGTATTCCAAGCCATAAAGGGGCAGCAGCTGTTGGCGATGGACCGGGTGAGCCAAGCTGAGCAAGCGGTTGAGATGGCTCACCCAGTCGAGCCGCAGTTGCTGGTCGGCGAGCTTTTGGGCTGCTTGAGGATCGGCCAATTGCAGGAAGCAGTTGTCGGCCCTCAGATAGGCCAGTTTCTGGCGGTCCATCTGGCGGGCTAACATGGCCCGGCCGTTGAGGCAGATGTCGATCGTAAAGGGATACCAGCTTTGGACTCGGACGTGACATCGGCCAAAGGTGGGGTCTTCAAAGTAGTGGTAGAAGTGCAGGCACTTACGTTGTTCGCGGACCGGTTCCAGACGCTGGGTTTGATGGTTGGCGCGAACGGTCATGGCGGTGCAGGGTTCGACGGCGGCCAGTACGGCGACTAATCCCTCTGAGCAGTGATCGTGTTGGGCGATGCGTTGGATCTGCTCCTCTTTGTTAAAGTGGGAGGAACTGCCGCGGATATAGTGATAGGGCCGTTTGCGGTCGGCGGCGGTTTGTTGAGCAGCGTCGCGGATCTGCTGACTCATCTTCTGGGCGTGTTCGGCGAAATCCTTGAGCAGGATCTTGGCCGAACAGAGCAGGCCGCGCATCCATTGAGGGGAGAAGAGTGGGCGCAGAGTGCCCCTGAAACGGAGACGGTCGTAGCCGCCTAAGACACACTTGATCAGGGAGCCGAATCTATGAGAAAAGGCCTCGGGAACGTGGCTTTTGGGCAGAGTGGGTGTTGCCATATACCTGCTTATAGCCGAACAAAGGCCGCGTTTCCATTTTCGGCAAAGCCGCAACCAAAACCGGACGGCAAAGCCCCGTACCATACAAATGGACGAGCGCGAGCAAAAGCCGTCCGGTTTTGGTTGCGGCTTTGCCGCGCTAAGAAATATGCGGGTTAGACAGCCTTGAACTCAGTCGGGAAGTCCAGCTACTGTTTGGAAAAACACACCGCGTCACCCAAGGCCTAATACCTGAACATGAAAACACTGAACCGTCTTCTCTGGTCCGCTCTGGTTTTTCTCTTCGCGCATCCACAGCTTGCGGCTGCGGAGAATCCGATTCCGAACAACTCCTTCGAGGAGCAGCAGGGAGGGCGTCCGAGGAGCTGGCGGCAGCAGGTCTGGGGCGGCGAAGGAGTTGGTCGGGTCGCGGACGCAGCCCGCACTGGCAACCGCAGCGTGATGTTGTCCTCGGAGGCGGGAGCCGACATCTCCTGGAGCGCTTCGGTCCCGGTTGAGCCCTTCAGCCGCTATCGCCTCTCGGGCTGGATCAAGACGGACGATGTGCGGGCAGCGAGCGGACGCGGCGCACTGTTCAATGTGCACGACATCCAGACCGTGGCCACAAAGGCCGTGACGGGAACGACGGACTGGACGCGTGTCGAGGTCGAGTTCGACGTCGAAGATCACCACGTTCTCCAGATCAACTGTCTGCTGGGCGGCTGGGGCCAGGCCACGGGCAAGGCCTGGTATGACGATCTCGAATTGGCCCAATTGAGCCGCCGGGATCCCCCCGCCCCCCAGATCAGCGTCGATGCCGGCCAGGTACGGGAGCCGCTTTCTCCCGACATCTACAGCCAGTTCATCGAACATCTGGGACGCTGCATCTACGGAGGGATCTGGGCGGAGATGGTCGAAGACAGAAAGTTCTACTTCCCCATCACCGCCGACTATCGCCCCTACCGCTCGTTGCGCGATTCGGCCTTCCCGGTGGTCGGGGCCTCGCCCTGGCGCATCGTTGGCGCGTCCGACGGCGTCTCCATGAATGAGGAGAAGCCGTTTGTCGGACGGCACACGCCCCAAGTCAAGGCGGGCACCGGCATCCGGCAGGAAGCCCTCGGGGTGACGCAGGGCAAACGCTACACGGGTTATGTCTGGCTCAAGCCGCACGGCGGCCGGAGTGTGTCGGTCGATGTCACGCTCGCGTGGGGGGATGACGCCGCAGCCAAACGCACGGTGGCCGTAGCCCTCGACGCCCCGGATTACCGCCGCTTCGAATTCGCCTTCACGGCCGGCGAGACGACCGACAAGGCGACACTCGAACTTCTCGTCAAGGAGGGCGCGGCGCTGATCGGCACGGTCTCCCTCATGCCCGCCGACAACGTCGAAGGGATGCGCGCCGACACACTCGCCTTGTTGAAGGATCTGAAAGCCCCCATCTATCGCTGGCCCGGCGGCAATTTCGTCAGCGGCTACGACTGGCGCGACGGAATCGGCGACCGCGACCGGCGTCCGCCCCGGACCAACCCGGCCTGGACGGGCGTCGAGCACAACGACTTCGGCACGCACGAATTCATCCGGTTCTGTCGGTTGATCGACACGGAGCCTTGGATCACCGTCAACACCGGTTTCGGCGACGCCTACTCGGCAGCCGCGCAGCTCGAGTACTGCAACGGGGCCCCCGACACGCACTGGGGACGCCGTCGCGCCGGGCACGGAGCGCATGAACCGTTCGGAGTGAAATACTGGGGCATCGGGAACGAAATGTGGGGGGCGTGGCAGTTGGGGCACATGGCCCTCGACCACTACGTGATCAAGCAGAACTGGTTCGTCGACAAGATGCGCGAGGTCGATCCGAACATCATCTGCATCGCCTCAGGCGACATCGGGGCGTGGAGCACCGGCCTCTTGAAATCGAGCCCGGACCACATGGATTTCATTGCCGAGCATTTCTACTGTCAGGAGCGCCCCGGCTTGGCCGCCCACGTGCGCCAGATCCCGGAAAATATCCGGCGCAAAGCCGAGTGGCACCGGAAGGCGCGGCAGGACCTGCCCGAACTCAAGGGCAAGGACATCCGCATCGCCATGACCGAATGGAACTACTGGTACGGGCCCCACGTCTTCGGCGAGTTGGGCACGCGCTACTTTCTCAAGGACGCGCTCGGCATTGCGGCAGGCGTGCACGAGTACGCCCGGCAGAGCGACATCGTGGGCTCCGCGTTCTATGCGCAGACGGTCAACGTCATCGGCGCAATCAAGACAAGCCGCCGCAACGCGGCGTTCGAGACCACGGGCCTGGTGCTCAAACTCTACCGGCACCACTTCGGCGAACTGCCCGTGGCCACACAAACGACCGGCCTGGTCGATGCCCAGGCCGCCTGGAGCCGTGACCGCAAAACGCTCACGCTCGGCGTGGTCAATCCGACCCTCGAACCGGCGACTGTTCCGCTCCGCATCCAGGGCGCCCGGCTCAAAGGCCACGGCACGCGCTGGCAGATCGCCGGGGCGGACCCGATGGCGTTCAACGACCCCGATCAAACGCCACGTGTCGTGATCGAGGAACAACAGGTGCCGGCCGTGGGCGAACAGATCACACTCGCGCCTTGCAGCATCACGCTGTTCGCATTCGAAGCCGACTAGCCTGGGTTTCTCACTGCCGGGAAGATGACAACGAAATCCGATCCGTGGGCATCGCAATGATCAAGCCGCAAGAATCCTTGACCGATGAAACGTGTTGTCGACAGGTCAGGTCTTTGTGCTGCGTCGACGGGGTCAAGGATTCTCCGGAGCGAGGCGCGGGAGAGAGGGGCGGGGAAACACAAGGACTTTTCATGAAAAGGCGGACTGGTCCTGGTCTGAGGCGCGCCTCGCTCGGTTCACTCCCGCCAACCGCGGGTCGGATTCTGGCACTGGGGCTCGGCTTATGCTTTTTCGCGCAAGGCCTTGCCCAGCCGATTCAACTGCACCCGGCCAACCCGCATTACTTCTTCTGGCGGGGCAAGCCGACAGTCCTGATCACGTCGGGAGAACACTACGGGATGGTCATCAACCCGGACCTGGATTACCGTCGGTACCTCGATACCCTGAGGGCCGACGGCCTCAATTACACGCGCGTCTTCGCCGGGGCCTACGTGGAGAAGCCGGGCGCCTTCGGCATCGCGCGCAACAACCTCGCGCCCGGGCCGGGGAAGTTCCTGGCGCCCTGGGCCCGGAGTCCCGTGGCCGGATATGCCGGCGGCGGCAACAGGTTCGACCTGGCGCGCTGGAATCCGGACTACTTCAAGCGTCTGGCCGATTTCGTGCAGGAGGCGGGGCAGCGGGGGATCGTGGTCGAGGTGACTCTCTTCTCGTCGATCTACAACGGCGAGCAATGGTCGGTCAACCCGTTCAACCCGACGAACAACGTGAACGGGACGCGGCTGACCGACTGGCGGCGGCTGCACACGCGCACGAACGACGGTCTTTTGGTGGTGCAGGAGGCCTATGTGCGCCAGATCGTCCGGGGGCTGAACAGCCACGACAACGTCTTCTATGAACTCCAGAACGAACCGTGGTCCGACCATCACACGATAGGCGACCTCATCAATCCCTACCTGCCGGACACGCCCGAGTTCCCGAATGCGGTCGAGATCACGACCGCGCCGTCTCTCGAGTGGCAGGCGACGGTGGCGTCGTGGATCACCCGCGAGGAGAGCGCTCTGCCCCAAAGGCATCTCATCGCCCAGAACATTGCCAATTTCCGGCTGCCGGTGCGTGAGACCGACATCGCGCCCGGGATCGGCATCCTCAACTTCCATTATGCCTATCCGGAGGCGGTCGCCTGGAACTACGGACTCGCCCGCGCGATCGGCTACGACGAGTCTGGATTTGCCGGCAGTGCCGACGACACGTATCGGCGCGAGGCGTGGGCCTTCCTGATGGCCGGAGGCGCGCTGTTCAACCATCTCGACTACTCGTTCACCGCCGGCGCTGAAGACGGGACCGACACCGCGCTGAACGGACCGGGGGGCGGCAGCCCGGCGCTCCGCCGCCAGTTCAGCGTGTTGGGCGAGTTCATCCGGAGTTTCAACTTCGTCGCGTTGCGCCCCGATTCCCAGGTTGTCCGGAAGTCGCCGGGGGTTGTCACGCGGGTCCTGAGCCAGCCCGGCGTCGCCTACGCCCTCTATGCGAGAGGCCGGTCGCCGTGCGCCATCGAACTCGAATTGCCTCCGGGTCCGTATCGGGCCGACTGGGTCGAGACGCGCACAGGGCGGATCCTGCACGCCGAGGCCGTGGCCCACCGGGGCGGTCCGTGCCGACTCCAGAGCCCGGCGTTCGAGGACGACATCGCGCTGCGGCTGCTGCGCGCCGTCCGATGAGGACTGGTACTGCATGTCGAGTCCGGTCAGAGTGCCCCACCCGCATAGCCCTCCGGCAACGGTTGTGGGGCCTGATTGCAGGCGAGACCGGCAACTCCCAAACGCGCGCTCATGCGGGCTAAAGACGCTTCGCCCAGTAAGCCGGCCGGCGCTTGGCGTGCAGGTCCTCGGTCAGGCGGCCCACGAGCTGACCCACTCTCTCCGGCGGCCAGTGCCGCGTTTCTTGGAGGATTTGGTCCAGTGCGATCGGCACGGTGCGCAGCATTGAATGCTTCGGGTTTGGATTCAACGTCAGCCATCGACGCCGGGGTTGCCGGGGACGCAGCGGACGCGGGCGGTGCCGGTGCTGCTTCAAGCGGGCGGCCGGCGGGGTGGCAGCGGGCATCGATGGGTTCAAACCATGACAATGACGGTGCGCCCTGTCGCTCTCGTTTCTGTTTCAAGCTGTGGAGGCAGGTCGTGGCACTCCTCCAAATGCCCAGTTGCAAACGCTGGGCAACAGTACTACGACCTCATTTGTCAATAATTCGGATTTGACCCTATTGCCTTGACCCCTCGGCTTGCCGAAGACCCTCTGCCGTGGCATCGTGCTCGCCGTCAGTATGAAGTCGAATGCGCAGACACCAGCGCCGCGGATCGAACTGGGGCGACACATCGTCGCCGACCCGAGGATTTGTGGCGGGCAACCGACCTTCAAGGGCACCCGCATCATGGTGTGGATTGTCTTGGAGCAGCTTGAACGGGGCATGACGTGGGCGGAGATCGTCGGTGAGTGGGACGGCAAGGTGTTGGAGGCGGCCATCGCCGAGGCGATCAGTCTCGCGCCGTTGGTGGAAAAGCACGAGCCGTTCCGGGGATTCCATCCTGCTGCTCGACGAGAACCTGCCAGCGCACCAGAGGCAGTTGTTGCGTGAAAGGCGCGTTCGCTTTCGCGTCATTGGCGTGGACCTCGCTGCGGCAGGCGCAGCCGACGAGAATCTCATCCCGTTGTTGCACCGATTAGCGCAGCCGACTTTCTTCAGCCTGGACCGCAACTTCTATCGACCTGCGTGGGCTCATCCTCGTTATGGGCTTGTGTGGCTGGATGTCCCGGACGATCGGGCAGGCGCGACCATCCAGCGGTTCCTCGCGCATCCGAGTTTCGATACGGCGGTGAAGCGCCTCGGCCTTGTGGCCCGCGTACATGCCGACGGCATCCTAGTCTGGCGCTTCAA
>CAYPUR010000243.1:0-7221 GCA_964413865.1 uncultured Verrucomicrobiota bacterium | reverse complement strand
GCGAATTATGGCCGAAAACGCCGTGAACGATGGGAGCTATGTCAAGAGGTCTGGATTCAGACCCACGGATCCGCCGTCGGCGAAGTAAAGCGCATAGGCTTGGCCAGGACAGGCGGCGAGGTAAGCCTCATTGTCCGCACGGTCGCTCAGCAACGCGTTCGCCGGCTGGACCTCCCACGGTTTGATGCGCGATTCCAGCTTGCGCGCGGCGCGCAGCGCGGCCCCAGCCGGCTCGGACAGTCCCAGGCCGGAGTCGGGGCGATGAAACCGGCCGGAGGCGGCGCCGCCAATCACATGCCGCCAGAACCGCTCGAGGCCGTCACGATTGTTGCCGAACCGTCCGCCATCGGCACCGTAAGTCTTGACCGTGTTGAGCGGACGCGGCTGCGATGCGAGACGGGTCCGCACCCACTGGAAGTTGTCCAACGGCTGCTTGTTCTGACCGGGGTGATCGGGGTAATGCTCGGCAAAACCCGACTGCTCGTAGGTGTAATTGATGTTGTTTTTTGGGTTGTACGGGTGAGGCCCCCAATTGCGCGTCGAGTAATCGAAGCGATCCCAAATCTCGATCTGCACGATGATATCGCGTTCGGCAGTCCACCGGAGCATGTTTTCGAAGCGGCCCCAATACTCGCCGTTCCACCGTTCGAGGTCATAGCGACCGTCCGGAAGCCGCAGAAACGGGTAGACTTCGAAGCCCTTGTCGTTGCGATCGCTCATTGTGTTCCGGATGTAGTTGCCGCCTGTGGCATGAATCGTGTCGAGGTGTTCCTTGAGATCCGGAATCTGGAACAGGTTGTCGTCCTTGGACCCGCCGATCAAGAGGACGGGCTGACCTTTGAATTGCCAGTACCAAGGGTTTGTCGACCAGGGCTGAATGCGGTTCGGATTATCAGCGGCCGAGCCGGCCAGGCTGCCGGCGACCGCAAGGATGAGACTGCACTTGAGCGTTGCGTTCACGGGGATCCTTTGGTTCAGGTTCAGCTCACAGGCATGGCGGGCGCTTGCGTCGTTGAGCGCGCCTTGATGTGCATGCTGCTCCCGCTGGTGCGGAGTTTCAAGAGCTGGGCGCCCTCGTGTCGAGGCCTTGGTCAGTGACCGTGGCCGAGGTTGCGGCTGGAGCCGCATCCGGGCGCACAGGTTCCGATCCATCCAGCCGGGGGGATTGCATCTGTGGGTTGTCGGTGGAAATCGAGTTTGCGCCGCGTGCCCCCACGCGGCCTGCTACGGGAATCTCGATCCGGGTGCAGGCCTGGTGCCCTCACCGGGCGACAGAACACCGACACCAACCAGATGCACCGAGCCGGGGGTGCGGATCACTTTAAGTATTTCATCTCTGCGGGGAGTGCGCTAGAGTGGCTCCATGTTAAATCCACGCCACAAGCCCCTGGTGTACGGGGTGGTGGCATTGACGCTGGCGTGGCTGCTGGCCTGGGGCGGGTATGCCGTGGCGAAGAGCCGCCGGGTCACGGCCGAACGGGTGCAGGCCTTCATGCGAACCGTTGATCTGAGCGTGCTGACCGGCGAAGCGCGGGCGAGGGCGTTGCGCGAGCTTGCGTCGAAGCTGAACGCTTTGTCCTACGAGGAGCGTCAGAGGGCGCGACTGGATCAGGAGTGGTCGCGGTGGTTACTCGCAATGACCGACACTGAGAAGTCGGGATTCATCGAGGCCACCCTCCCGACGGGATTCAAGCAGATGCTTGGGGCGTTCGAGCAGTTGCCTGTCGACCGCCGCCGCCGAACCGTGGACGAGGCGGTCAAACGGCTCAAACAGGCGCGTGAAGAGCTGGCGACCGGCGACGTGCCGAAGCCCGAGTGGGAGACGAATGCGCCCCCGGTGTTGAGCGACGAGGTGCGCCAGAAGCTGATCACCACCGGCCTTAAGTCATTCTATTCGGAGAGTTCGGCTCAGACCAAGGCCGAGGCGGCGCCGTTGCTCGAAGAACTGCAGCACATGATGGAGAGCGGTGTTTTTCTCCGGGGGGGGAGATGAGAGCCCGATTGCATACGGCTGCCTTTACTCTGATTGAACTGCTGGTGGTGATTGCGATCATCGGGGTCTTGGCGAGCCTGTTGCTGCCGGCGTTGGGCAAGGCGCAAGAGGCGGGGCGTTCGACCGCCTGCCTGGGCAACTTGCGCCAGATCGGGATCGCGCTGCAGCTCTACACGCAGGACAACAACAACCGTCTTCCCGAAATGCGCGACCGACTGTTCGGAACCAATGCCGTGCCGTTTGGCGACAACCAGGCGACGATAGATGTGGTCCTGACCGACCACCTGGGGGCGCCGCAAGCGCTCAAGTGTCCCTCCGATTTCAGGCGGGTGTACGAACAAACCCGGTCGAGTTACTCGTGGAACAGCCTGCTCAACGGGCAGGATGCGGAACACCTGCGTGTGCTGGGGATCGACTTTGATCCGCACCGCATCCCGGTGGTCTTCGACAAGGAGGCTTTTCATGGGGCGCGCGGCCCGAAACGCGGCGTGAATTACCTGTACGCCGACGGGCACATCAAGAACCTCTTGGCGATGGAAGGAACAAAGTGAAAGTCACTGGGCCGTGCGGATCCGCCGTTGCGGAGGGCGCGTCTCCGCAATTGAATCGTCTTATTGAACTGCGCGGGGTGACGAAGAGATTCCGGGGGCGTCTTGCGGTCGACGACCTCACCCTCGAAGTGCCGGCTGGGGAGATCTACGGGCTGCTGGGACACAACGGGGCGGGAAAAAGCACGGCCATTGGCATGATGTTGGGACAGGTGTGGCCGACGCGCGGGGAGGTGCGCGTGTGCGGTCACGACGTCATGCTGCGGCGGACGCTGGCCTTGCGGCAGGTGGGGGCGATTTTCGAGTCGCCGGCGTTTTACGATTACCTGAGCGGCTGGAGGAATCTCGAGATCCTGAGTCACTACACGGCGCCCACATCACGGCAACGGCTGCAAGAAGTCATCGACTGGGTTGGATTGACGGGCCGGGAGCGCTCGACGGTCCGCACCTACTCGCACGGGATGCGGGCGCGTCTGGCGCTTGCGCAGGCGTTGTTGCCACAGCCCACGCTGCTCATCCTGGACGAGCCGGGGGACGGTCTGGATCCGGAGGGGATTCACGAGATGCGCGAGACCATTTTGAGGCTGCATCGGGAGCTGGGGCTGACGATTCTGCTTTCGTCGCATTTGCTGAACGAGGTCGAGCAGCTCTGCACCCAGATCGGTGTGATCCGAAAGGGGCGCAAAGTATTCGAGGGACCGACGGCCCACGCCCTTCAGAGCCGGAGCTGGCTGCGCATCACGGTGCCCGACTTCGCCGCCGCCGATCGGTTCCTGCGGCAGGAGGGACTCATTGACGAGAGCCGCGACGGACGCTGCGTCGCAATGAGCGAGGGGATCAGCTCGGACGTCATTATCCGCCGGCTGGTTGAAGGCGGTTTTCGAGTATCGGAAGTGGCGCGCGATGAACAGACCCTCGAGGACTTTTACCTGTCTTTGATGAGACAGTGATCGGGATCCCACCCATGTTTTACCTGCAACTGCGCAACGAACTTTGGAAGCTGTTCGGCAAGAAGCGGACCTACATCGGGTTCTTCATGTTCCTTTTCGCTCAGAACGTGATCGCGCTGGTGTTTCGGTTCACACAGGCCTCGAAGCCGATGCAGAGGATGCTCGAGATGAGCGGGCATCTGGCCGAGCCGTTCATCTCGGTGCTCACCATCGCCACGATCATGCTGGTGCCGGCTGCGGCGTTTCTGCTGCCTCTCTATGTGGCGTTGGTTGGGGGAGATCTCGTGGCCAAGGAGGCGGAGGACGGCACGTTGCGGATGATTCTCTCGCGCCCGGTGTCGCGTTTTCGTTTGTTGGTGGTGAAGTGGGTGGCAGGCTGCATCTTTTCCCTGCTGCTGGTGCTGGCGCTGGGGGTGTTTGGACTGGCCTTTTCGCGGCTCTACTTCCCGTGGGGCGGCATGTTCGTCTGGTTGCCGGAGCATGGCATTTTCAGCGTTTTTGAGGCACAGCCGGGGCTGGTTCGGTATATGGCGGGCCATCTGATGCTGGTGACGGAGGCCGCATCGATCATGGGCCTGGCCCTCATGTTCTCCTGCTTCAACGTGAAACCGGCGGCCGCGACCATCCTGGCGCTCTCGTTGATTTTCGTCAGTTTCATCATGGAGCACATTCCGTACTTCAAGGAGTACCAGAACTGGTTCTTCACCTATCACCTGCATCTCTGGCAGTTCATGTTTGCCGACAAGATCCCCTGGTGGCGGATCGGCCAATCGCTAAGCCTATTGGTTGGCTTCAATGCCACCTTTCTGGCCATCGGCATGGCGTCCTTCCACATCCGAGACATCAAGTCGTGAATGGACACTGGGTTCGCACCGGCCCGGGGGGGCGGAGGGCAAACGGATCCCGCCAGCGTTGCGCGGCGGCGCCGGGCTCGGCGCGGCAACGAAGGCGTCCGGTGGCACCGCAGATGCAAAAGCGTCCCGTTGCCTTAGCTGCGGCGCGCCGGGCGTGCAAAAAAGTCATTGGCGCTGGGAAGGGCTTGGGCTAGATTGCGGCGCTGCATCATGAGCGCACACGAAGCTGTTCATCAGCAAATGAACTCGTCCAAAGACCTGTTCATCACGAACAAGCTGGGCATTCACGCCCGGCCGGCTTCGATGTTTGTTCGTCTTGCCAACCAGTTCAAGTGCGAGGTGGCGGTGGAAAAGGACGGCGAGATTGTCAATGGCAAGAGCATCATGGGGCTGATGATGCTCGCGGCGGGTCCCGGGTCCAGAATCCGGGTCCGCGCCAAAGGCGCCGACGCGCCGCAAGCCATGGAAGCCCTCGCTGTCCTGGTGAACTCGAAGTTCAACGAGGAGTAGGGTTCCAGTGTCCGCTCCTCATGTTGACATCCACCGCATCGCGGGCCTGGCGCGGCTTGAACTGAGTCCCGAGGAGGAGAGCCGGTTCGGCGCGGAACTGAGCAAGGTGCTCGACTACATCAAGCTGCTTGAGGAGGCCGATGTCCGCGAGGTCGAGCCGATGGCCCATGCCGTCCCGCTGAGCAACGTGGCGCGGCCCGACGCCGTGCGGCCTTCCCTCTCGCACGCCGAGGCCTTGAGCCAGGCGCCCTCGCAATCGAACGGCCTGTTCATCGTCCCTCGAATCGTCGAGTAGCGTCTCGCCCCCATGCCCAATCGCCTCACTATCTGCGATTTGTCCCGGCTCCTTTCGCGGCGGGACTTGAGCGCCCGCGAGGCCACCGAGGCGTGTCTCGATGCCATTCGGCGGCGCGACCCGGTCGTGCACGCGTTTTTGCATGTGGACGAGGCGGGAGCTTTGGCACAGGCGGATGCCGCTGACACGGCGCGTGCCCGCGGAGACTTTGCAGAAACACACCCGCTCCTGGGCGTTCCGCTGGCGATCAAGGATGTCATCGCGGTTCGCGACCAGCCGCTGACCTGCGGATCGCGGATTCTGGCACAGTATATTGCCCCCTACGACGCGACCGTCACAGCGGCGTTGCGCAGGGCGGGCGCGGTCTTTCTGGGGCGGTTGAACCTGGACGAGTTCGCGATGGGGAGTTCGACGGAGAACTCGGCGTTTGGGCCGACGCGGAACCCGTGGGATACAGCCCGGATTCCGGGAGGGTCTTCGGGCGGCTCGGCCGCCGCCGTCGCCGCCGATGAATGCAGCGCCGCGCTCGGATCGGACACCGGCGGTTCGGTCCGGTTGCCGGCCGCGTTCTGCGGCGTGGTGGGCCTCAAGCCGACCTACGGACGCGTCTCGCGTTACGGGCTGGTGGCGTACGCGTCCTCCCTCGACCAGATCGGGCTGCTGACCAAGACGGTGCGCGACGCCGCACTCCTGCTCGAAACCGTGGCTGGGCACGATCCCCTCGATTCGACCAGCGTGCCGCAGCCGGTGCCGCCCTATGTTGGCGGCCTGGACCGGTCCGTGGCCGGATTGAGAATCGGCCTGCCCCGCGAGTACTTTGTCGAAGGGGGGTTGGACGCCGAGGTCAGACACTCGGTCGAGCGGGCCATCGCCCAACTCGAATCCCTTGGCGTCAAACCCGTCGAGGTCACGCTTCCGCACACGCGCTATGCCCTGGCGACCTACTACTTGATCGCTCCAGCCGAGGCCAGCGCCAACCTGGCCCGCTTCGACGGCGTCCGGTACGGGCGGCGCATCGAAGGGGCGGACCCGATTGAAATGTACGCGCGAACGCGCGGCGCCGGCTTCGGAACGGAAGTGAAGCGGCGCATCATCCTGGGCACATACGCCCTGAGCAGCGGTTACTATGACGCCTACTACCTCCGCGCCCAGAAAGTCCGGACCCTGATCCGGCAGGATTTCCTCGACGCCTTCAAGCAAGTCGATGCCATCCTGACGCCGACCGCGCCCACGCCTCCATTCAAGCTCGGCGAGAAGCTGGCCGACCCGCTGCAGATGTATCTATCCGACGTCTTCACGATCTCTTGCAACCTGGCCGGCATCTGCGGGCTGAGCCTGCCATGCGGCTTCACAGCCTCCCCCAAACTCCCGATTGGAATGCAATTGCTCGGACCGCCCTTTGGCGAGGACATTCTGCTCCGACTCGGGCATGCCTTCGAGCAATCGACGGATTGGCATCGCCACCGCCCGCCACCATGAACATGAACGGCCAGCCCGGAAATCTCATGCTGGGACAATGACACAGATTTCCGGGCTGGGGCAGAACCGCGTCTGAACATTTGCCCTCCACGCCGATCGCCCGCTCGGTTTCGCACCTTGCCCTGCAACCGTTGCGGTTGCTGGCAGGCTGCGGACGCCTCCATTCCAAACCCCTTTGCCCCGCCCGCCCATCTCCCATCTCCGATCTTCGATCTCCCATCTCCGATCTCCTACCTCCTCACCGACACGATCGAGGTCGCGGCGGTTGCAACAAGAAAGGCGAAGAGGATCGAGTGGATTTGGAATGGATAATCGAAGCGCGCGTGGACGAGGCATCCGCCCAACCCGGCCCAGACCAGGCCAAGAAAGACCGCTGAGACGCGGGGGCCGCCGTGCAAGAGCGGACGCAAGACCGCCAGCGCCAGGGCACAGAACACCAGCAATGCGCCGATACGTCCGAAGGTGATGCGCGTTTCGAGCCAATCGTTGTGGACGTACCACGGCCGGGTGAGCCTGGTTTGGCGGTAGACCTGGTACATCGAGCTGAACGTGCCCGGGCCCGAGCCGAACCAGGGATAATCGGCGGCAATGC
>CAYPUR010000242.1:0-7232 GCA_964413865.1 uncultured Verrucomicrobiota bacterium | reverse complement strand
GGGCGGAAAGGGTCTTGAGGATTTCCTCCGGCTTCTGTTTGTTGAGCTTTTCCTGCAAATACTCGTAACGCAGGTGCTGGCGCCAGAGATCGCGAGCCAAATCCAGAGTGTCGGGCCAGTCGGCGTCCTTGCGATTCGGCGTGTGCCGGTCGCCGCCCGCGAAGTCGAACTGGTTCTCCCCAAGCAGGCCCGCCACATACTCGACGCGCTGATCGACCCGCTGCAGGAAACGCGCGAAGATCTCGTTCGCCTTCGACGAGTCGCCACGTTCCAGCGTCAACTCCGGCAGCCGATCCCGCAAGCGCCCGAATTCGGCGATGTCCGATTTCAGAAAGTGAATGCGCATCGGATCGAGCAGGTTGAAATACCGCTCGAGGAAGCGCTCGCTCAGCGCGGAATCGAGCCCGCGCCGGTCGTAGTGGTAACGCTTCAGAAGCTTCGCCGTCAGGCTCGCGACGTTCCCGTCGTAGGCCCCCACCGGCAGGGGACTGACATGGGTGTACTTGGACGAGAATGTGATCAGGTCTTTGACCGGATCCAGGGAGGAAGCCAACCCGGCCGGCTTCGGGCTCTCGGGCTGGGGCGCATCCGCCGCGCAGAGATGGGCGGCCCACCACCCAGCCAGCGTCCAAAGAGCCCACCCTCCGACCCTGCACACTCGATATGACTTCATGATCTTCACATTCACACCATGCATGCGCTTAAACGCACGATGCAAGGAAGATAGGCGAATCCCGCCCCAGAGCAAGCGCGGCGTGCAAAGGCCGGCCCGCAAGGGTCGAACGCATGACCATAGTTCCACACGAATTGGCTCGCCACATGCGGGCAGGCGCTGGACAATGCGCAACACGCATGGCGCACACTGGCGGAATCAACCTGATCGTCCTGGCGGCCGGCTTCGCCACACGCCTGTATCCCTTGACACGGACGCGGCCCAAGCCGCTGCTGCCTGTCGCGCACCCGGATCGGAAGGACGGCAAGCCGATGATCGAGCACGTGCTCGACAACGTGGCCTGCATCCCGGGCATCAACCGCATCTGCATTGTCACCAACGGCAAGTTCATCGATGTGTTCGAGGCGTGGTTGGGGGAGTATGGCGCCCGATTGCCGCGCCTGGAAATCAAGCTGATCGACGACGGGGTCCTCGATGCGGAGAAACGTTTGGGGGCGATCGGCGATCTCGACTTCGTGCTGCGCCGTGAGGGCATTGACGATGACATTGTCGTGGTGGCGGGCGACAACCTTTTCAGCGAACCGCTGCGTGGATTCGGTGAGTTCTGCCGTCGGAAAAACACGCCGGTCCTGGGGGTGTACGATGTGCGCGACCTCGACGAGGTCAAAAAGTACAACGCTTTGACCCTTGATCCGGAGGGCCGGCTTGTCTTCTTCGAGGAAAAGCCCCAGGCGCCGACGAGCACCCTGACGGGCATCGCGCTCTATTTCTATCCCCGGCACGTTCTGCCGCTCGTTCACCAGTACATCGCCGAAGGCAACAACCCCGACCAACCGGGCCGGCTTGTCCAGTGGCTCTATCCACGCGTGCCTGTCTTTACCTGGCGGATACCAGGTGTCTGGTACGACATCGGCTGCCACGAGACGCTGGCGGAAGCGAACAGGATTTTCGGGTCCGCCTCCTGACTGGGAAGCCCGGGTATCGTGCTCCGCGAGGCCTTGTGCCACTCTCCGTCAACTTCTTCTCTTTTTGAAAGAAGTCTCATGCCGCAAAGGCAGTCCGTTGTCGCACATTGTGGCTGCGGCTTTGCCGCGCTGCCGAGTATCCGGGCTGCGGGCGGCCGAGGACGCGGATCGCTGGCGGATCAAGGCGGCGCGGTCACATCCGTTCGCAGGTCTCGATGCCGAGGACAGCGAGGCCCTGCTGGAGCACCTGGGCGGTCAGATCGCAGAGAGCCAATCGGCTTGAACGGTTTGGTTCGTCGGCCTTGAGCACGGGGCAGCATTCGTAGAATGCGGTGAAGCGGCCGGCGAGCTCATAGAGATAATTGCACAAGTAGTTGGGGCGATAGTCTCCGGCCACGGCTTCGAGCACGATGCCGAAGGTCAGAAGATGCTTCGCCAGCCGGATCTCCTCCTCTTGTCCCAAAACAAAACGAGCACCCGCCCGCCGGGACCAGTCGGCCTGATCGGACGCGCCTTCGGCCTGTCTGCGGAAGATGCTTCGAATGCGGGTGTAGGCGTACTGGAGATAGGGGGCAGTGTGGCCCGTCAGCGCGAGCATCTTGTCCCAGTCAAAGACGTAATCGCTCTGGCGATTGGGCAGAAGATCGGCGTACTTGAGCGCCCCCAAGCCGACCACGCGGGCGATCTCGCGCCGTTCCGCCTCGGGCAGCGCGGGGTTCTTGGATGTGACGAGCCGCAGCGCGCGTTCCTCGGCTTCGTCCAGCAGATCCGCAAGCTTGACCGTGTCGCCGGAGCGGGTCTTGAAGGGCTTTCCATCCGGGCCCAGGATGGATCCGAACCAGACGTGGGCCAGTTTCACCTTGGCCTGCGGACGCCATCGTCTGAGAATCGCGAAGATCTGACGGAAGTGAAGTTGCTGGCGTCCGTCAGTGACATAGACGATCTCGTCCGGGTTCCAGGTCTCGATCCGGTAGGCCAAGGTGGCGAGGTCGGTGGTGGCGTAATTGGCGGCCCCGTCGCTCTTCTGAACGATGGCGGGGTGTTTTTGGAGTTCCGGATCATCCTCGAAGAAGACCACTTTCGCGCCTTCGCTCTCGCGGGCGACTCCGGCCTGTTCAAGTTCCTCGACGACCGCCTTGAGCCGCGGATTATAGAAACTCTCGCCCAGCGCCGCATCGAAGCGGATTCCGAGGCGGGCATAGATGGAATCGAACTGGTGCTGGGAGCGCGCGTTCATGTCCTGCCACAGCGCGCGATTCTCCGGATCGCCGTCCTGCAGCCGGACCAGTTCCTCACGCGCCGCCGCGAGCGTGTCCGGATTCGAGTCGCACTCGGCGTTCATGACGCGGTAGAGCCGCTCCATCTCGCCCACGGCATCCCGTTCGAGGGCGTCGCGATCGAGGCCGCGCTTCCAGCCCAGAAGCAGTTTGCCGAATTGCGTGCCCCAATCGCCGATGTGATTGTCGGCGATCACGCCATGCCCCAGCATGCGCAGCGTCCGGACCAGACAGTCGCCGAGAATCGTCGATCGGATGTGGCCGACGTGCATCGGTTTGGCCACGTTGGGCGAGCTGAAGTCGACCACGATCGTCCGCGGCTGGGAGGCCCGTTCAAAGAACAAATGGTCGCCCCGAACGGCGCCCTGGAGAACCGCGGACAACGCGTCTGTGCGGATTCGAAAATTCAGGAAGCCGGGGCCGGCAATCTCGACCGGATCGCACCATTCCGAAACATCCAGCGACCTCAGGAGGTCGGCCGCCAATTGGCGCGGGTTGAGCCGACGCGTCTTGGCCAACCCGATGAGCGCGGAACTCTGGTAATCACCGTGCCGCGGATCGGGGCACGGGCGCACCTCGACGCTGCTGAGATCGGCATCGGGCAGGATCGGCGCGATGGCGTGCCGGAGGCGCAGTGCGATGAAACGGTGCAGCATGATGGGGCCGGACGGGCCGATGAGGCAACCGGGGTGGGGTGCGATGCCGGTTGCCCGACGCTGGTCAGACGGGGCGCGGCGGCTTTTCGGTGGAGTTGTTCCGGATGATTCCAAACATGGTGGAGGCGTCCGGGGCCTGCTCCAAAGCTTGTCGGAAATCCTTCCGATGCAATAACTTGGCGATGTCGGCCAAGGTGTGCAGGTGTTTTTGGAACTGCCCCTGGGGCACCAGGAACAGCATGACCAGAGTCACAGGCTGGTTGTCGAGTGCGTCGAATTGAATGCCCTTCTGCGAACGGCCAAAGGCGCCGACGACATCGCCGATCAGGTCGGTTGAGGCATGGGGGATCCCGATGCCGAATCCAATTCCGGTGCTCATCGAGGTCTCGCGCTTGCGGACGACCGCGATCACGGCATCGCGGTGCTCCGGCTTGATCTTGCCGGCCGCTACCAGACAATCAATGAGCTCGTCGATCACCTGCCAACGATCGCTGGCCGCAAGATCGCTGACGATGGTGTCCGCTTGAAGGATGTCACCCAGATTCATAGACATCAGGTCAAATACGCATTTCGCACCAAGCCCCGCAGCATTTCAAGTGAATTTCAGACCGACTTCCGAAACCCCGAAACCGCTGCGCCTCTGTGCAACTGCTGGACGGGGTCGGGGAGGATTGGTACAAAGCGGGCGTGCGTTTGCGATCCGACTCAGGCAAGACGGCGGCCGAGATGACCGCCGGGCTGCGCCGCTATCTCTATTTCACAGCCGCGTGTTGCGGGGCCTCCATTCTGATCGTCGAAATTCTGGGCGCGAAGATGCTCGCCCCGTATCTGGGCACGTCCCATTTTGTCTGGACGGCCCAGATCGCCGTCACCATGGTCGCGCTGGCGTCGGGCTACGCGGCAGGGGGATGGATGGCGGATCGCTGGCCGACGCTGCGGTGGATCTATGCGTCGCTGCTCGTGGCTGCCGCATGGCTCTGCGGCGCGGCTTTGGTGTGCGAACCGGTCGCGTTTGCCTGCCTGAAACTGCGCCTTGCCACGGGCTCTTTGCTGGCCGCAACGGTGCTCTTCTTCCTGCCGCTCGGACTCCTTGCGATGGTCGGGCCGGTGTTCGTGCGGGCGCTGACGCGTTCGCTGACAACCGTCGGCCAGAGCATGGGGCGGCTGACCTCGATCAGCACGATCGGGAGCGTGGCGGGGACGATGCTGATCGGCTACGTCCTGATTCCGTTTCTGCCGAACTCGACGACCCTCTGCGCGACGGCCGGCGTGCTGGTCTTGCTGGCTGCGGTCTATTTTCTGGTGTGGGACAGGCGTCACGCGGGAGGGGTTGGGGCCGGCGTGGCGGGGTGCGTTCTGCTCCTTTATTTGGGGGCAAGCCAGCGGCCGTTCGCGTCGGTGCCCGGGTTGACCGAGTTGCACCGCCGCAACTCGAATTTCGGGCTGATGCAGGTGGTCGAGAACCGATCAGGCACCCGCCGCTACTATCTGAACGATCTCCTCACGCAGAACGGTTATGACCCGGTGCGCCGGCAGAGCGCCTCGCTGTTCACGCACATGCTGCACGGGTTGTCCGTCGCCTATGCGCCCCACGCCACCAATATCCTGTGCATCGGCATGGGCATCGGAATCGTGCCGATGCAATTGGCCCAGACCGGCGCACAGGTCGACGTGGTCGAGATCAACCCCGCCGTCATCCCGCTCGCCCAGCAGTTCTTCGACTTCCAGCCCGAGGCGGTCCGAATCCATGTCGGCGACGGCCGCTATTTCCTCCAAACCACCACAAACCGCTACGACCTCGTCGTGCTCGATGCCTTCCTGGGAGAATCGCCTCCCTCCCACCTCATGACGCGGGAATCGTTCGAATCCGTCCGCCGTTGTCTGGGGCCCGAGGGCGTCCTCGTGATGAACACCTTCGGCGACTTTCAGACCGGACGCGACTTCCTGCTCGCCTCGATCGAACAGACGCTCAAGAGCGTCTTCGCGAGCACACGCATCCATGCCGCAGGCAGCGGAAACGTGTTCTTCGTGGCCTCTCCACAGGAAGACCTCGAAGTGCGCCGCACACCGGAATTTTCATCCCTCCCGCCTGATCTGCGCTGGCAGGCGGAACAGACCTTTGGATCCAAACCGGCGACTGATCCCGCCCACGGGATGGTGCTCACGGACAATTTCAATCCAGCCGACTATCGGGATGCCTTCAACCGGGAAGATCTGCGACGGAGGTTGGCGATGAGTTATCGGCCCGATTAGCCCGGATCGGTCACGGTCCCTGCACAGGCGTGATGCCTGGGCCATGCGCCGTCGATCCGCCTGCAGGTTCACTGGCCGCGGCTTCGAGGTTTTCGAAACGCTGCCCGGAACGCAAAGGATGCCCGGCGAGAAACTCGGCCGCTGTGAGCCGGCGTCCGCCCTCGCGCTGCACAGTCGTCAGGCTCAGAGCCCCCTCGCCGCACGCCACGACGATGCCCGCTCGATCGGCAGCGAGAATTTCCCCTGCCGCGCCTCGAGGCTCGGGCCTCACCGAGGCCTGATGGACCTTCAGGAGCATCGGCTTGGGATCGCTCACGAGGTGAGCGTACGTTCCGGGCCATGGCGTGAGTCCGCGAACGCGGTTCCAGAGTTCGCGCGCCGGGCGGTTCCAGTCCAGACGCCCATCCTCCTTGGTAATCTTGCGGGCGTATGTGGCGCCTTCCTCCGGTTGGGGGCGCGGTTCGATGCGCCCGGAAACGTGCTCAGGCAAGGTGCGGACCAGCAAGTCGGCGCCGCATCGAGCCAGACGGTCGTGCAGAGTCTGCGCATTGTCGCCGGGTCCAATCGGTGTGGCCTCCGTCGCAAGGATGGCCCCGGTGTCGAGCCCGGCGTCGACCTGCATGATGGTCACACCGGTCTGGGGCTCGTCGTTCAGGATTGCCCACTGGATGGGCGCGGCCCCGCGATACTTGGGCAGCAGCGAGGCGTGGACGTTCACGCACCCGTGAGGGGGGATGCCCAAAAGGGCGGGCGGGAGGATTTGACCGTAAGCGACGACCACTCCGATATCGGGTTGGAGCGAATGGATCTGTTGGATGAAGTCCGGGTGGCGGCACTTTTCGGGCTGCAAGACCGGCAGACCTAAACTGAGCGCAGTTGCTTTGACGGGCGAGTGTTGCAGCCTGAGATCGCGCCCACGGGGGCGATCCGGCTGCGTCACAACTCCCAACAGGCTGAACGCGGACGCCGACGCGAGGGCTTCCAGGCTGGCGCAGGCGAGCTCGGCGGTGCCGAAAAAGACGATGCGCAGGGGATGCATCGGGAGGGATCGACCTAACGCAACAATCCGCGTATCGCTTGCGGGGTTGGGCCGGATGCATGGGGCGGACGCGAGCGTCTGGCGGGAGGCCTCGGGCTGGCGGCACGCACGCTGGGGCCTGAGACCGTCCTTTGCCCCAGGGACGTGGCGCAGCCCGAACAAAGGTATTCGTAGAGCTCTCCGCTCGGGAGAATGAGCAGGAGCTTCTGACGCACCGGCATCGCCCGCCGACACCTGGGGCAGTACAATTCGCTCGCGGTGAAATCGCCGAATTGCTGGGCCATGTGCGCTAAGGGTCGGTGCAAAAATTAATTCCGGTTCTGCTGGCGGGGATTTGGCTCGCTGGCGAGGCGCGACGAGGGAGCATAC
>CAYPUR010000241.1:0-7264 GCA_964413865.1 uncultured Verrucomicrobiota bacterium | reverse complement strand
CAGTCCGCCCCATGATCGCCATGAGCGTGCTGTGGGCCATCCAGATGCCGTCGTTGATCGGCTCGCCTTTGCGGATCGAGGCGAAGAGCTCGTCATGCTCGGTCTGGTACATGTCGTTCTTCGGGCCGCGGTATTTCCAGGCCTCTTCGGCCCGGATGATCGGGGCGTCCCAACCGCGGATGGTCCCGGTGCCCAGCCCGCCCATGAGATAGTCCGAGTTGTCGCTGTGGCAGCCGCTGGTCTGGCGCTGCGCCATGAACGCCCGCGCGCCATTCTCGTATTCGTAGAAGACGTCGATGTGGTCGTAGATGTTCCCCTCGTTGTTGGGGATCTGGCGTCCGCCGTTGCCAACCGCCTTGACCGGCAGCACCCCATTCATCGCCCAGGCGATCTTGTCGACGCTATGGCAGGCCTGCTCGACCAAACCGTCGCCGGACAACCAGGTGAAATTGTACCAGTTGCGAAGCTGCCATTCGACATCGGTCATCCCGGCGGGGCGCGTGCTGGCGGGAGGCATCGGCTTGACCGGCCCCGTCAGGTACGTGGCATACACCGCCCGGATTTCCCCCATCTGCCCGTCGTGGACCCGCTGGAAAAACTCGCGGCGGGCGAAGTCGTAGCGCCAGCAGAAACCGGCCACGAGTGCCAGCTTCTTGGCCTTGGCGCTCGCCGCGGATTCGAGCACGGAACGGACGCCGGGGGCGTCGGTGCCCATCGGTTTCTCGCAAAAGATGTGCTTGTTGGCTGCGACGGAGGCCCTCAGATGCTCGGGGCGGAAGCCGGGAGGGGCTGCGAGCAGCACGACGTCCACACCGCTGTCGATCACCTTCTGATATGCGTTCAGGCCGCTGAAGGTGGTCTCCGGCGTCACCTGGACGCGCTCCTTCAGCGCCGCGTCGTTGGTCAGCGCCCGCACCGCCCTCTGACACGCATCGGGAAAGGCATCACCGACGGCCGTCAGCACTGTGTTGGGGTCGGCCTTGAGCGCCTGGCTGGCCGCCCCGGTGCCTCGCCCGCCGCACCCGATCAACCCGATCTTGAGCGTGTCCGCGTTCGCGGCGAAGCCGCGTTGGGGGAAGGCGAGATTAGCCGCCAGCACACCGCCAAGGGTGGCCGCCGTCGAGGTCTTGAGAAACTCGCGACGCGAACTGGAGGGCCGGAGAGGAGAACGAGAATTGAGGTCGGGGTTCATATGATTCAAGGCACTGTCTGCCCCGAGTAAAGGTCACCCGGGGGCGAAGCGTCAAGCTTACTCGTTCGATCTTGCGCTCGTCGATCACTCCCCTGGCACTGTCGCGCTCCGGGATCCGGGCGGCGCGCGTCGGCACCCCGTGGATGCGCCCGCGCCGTGAGGGCGCCGCGAACGCGTGCAAAATAAATGTTGCGGGCGGGCGGCTTTGGGCCTAGATGTTGCTTGTCATAGGTCCAACTGTTCGGCCCTGCAACCCGGTTCCATGACCCTCTTCGGCCGGCGGTTTTCCCGAAAATTGAAATTGAAGGCGCAGCCAAGCGGAGCTCCTCCGGCGAGAGATCGACGGGGCGCGAACACAAGTATTATGAGCAACAACAGCCACGTGCCGGAAACCGGTTCCGGGTATCTTGAAATCTCGGAAAAAGGTTTCGGTTTCCTGCGGACGTCCGAGGGGCATTTCCATCCCAAGCCGACGGACGTGTTCGTCACGCCGGACACGATCAAGAAGTGCTACCTGAGGGAGGGCTGCTTTGTGAAAAGCACGCTGCAACCGCCCCACCGCGGCAGCAGCCCTCAGCTCAAGGAAGTCCTCGAAGTCAACGGACTGCCCTTCGCCGAGTACACGAAGTCGATGCGATTCGAGAACCTGACGACCATTGATCCCTTCGAGAAATTCAGACTCGAGACCTCCCCGGACCTGCTCGAGACCCGCATCATCGATCTGGTCACACCCATCGGGCGCGGAACGCGCGGGCTCATCGTCGCCCCGCCGCGCACGGGCAAGACCACCATTCTCAAGCAGATTGCGAATGCCGTGACAGCCAACCACCCGGAGGTGCACGTCATGGTGTTGTTGATCGACGAGCGCCCCGAGGAAGTCACCGACTTCCAACGCTCGGTGAAGGCCGAGGTCGTCGCCTCCTCGAATGACCAGGACCTCGAAACCCACGTCCGCCTCTCCCGCTTCATGATCGAGCGCTGCCGCCGCATGGTCGAATCCAAGCGCGACACCTTCATCCTCCTCGACTCGATCACCCGAGTCGCCCGCGCCTACAACAGCGTCCACGGCGGAAGCGGCCGCACCATGACCGGCGGCGTCGACGCCCGCGCGCTTGAAATCCCCCGCAAGATCTTCGCCGCCGCGCGCAAGATCGAGGAGGGCGGATCCCTGACCATCGTGGCCACCGCGCTTGTCGACACCGGATCGCGCATGGACGAGCTGATCTTTCAGGAATTTAAAGGGACCGGAAACATGGAGCTGGTGCTCGATCGGAAGCTCTCGGACCGCCGGCTCTTCCCGGCCATCGACATCCCTAAGAGCGGCACCCGCAAGGAAGAGAAGCTCTTTATCCCCAACCAGATCGACGCCATCCGCAAGCTCCGGCGCATGATGGTCGACCTCCAGCCGGTCGAGGCCATGGAAACCCTCCTCGCCGCGCTCAAGAAGCACCGCACCAACGACGAACTCCTGGCCAAACTGCAGTAGAGAGGCGTTCGCGTCCGCGGGAACACCCCGCGCTCGTGTCGCGTTGACTCCGCGCCGCGGAGAAGGCGCGGTCTTGCTTTTCTAACCCGCATACCAGTTCTCTCGCGAAGTCTGACCGCCCTGTGCACTGACGGGGTGGAACTATGCGGGTCAGAGCGCCGCGGCGACCAGGTCGCCGACTTGCGACGTGCTGTAGCCCATCTTGCCCGCCGCCAGGCTCTTGATCTTCTCGACGACGGTTCGAATCACGGCCTTCTCGATTGCACCGGCCGCTTCGGTCTCGCCAAGGAAATCGAGCATCATCTGGCCGGCGCAGATGGCCGCCAGCGGGTTAATGACGCCCAAACCCGTGTACTTGGGCGCGCTGCCGCCAATGGGCTCGAACATCGAGGTGCCTGTCGGGTTGATGTTCCCGCCCGCCGCGATGCCCATGCCGCCCTGGATCATCGCCCCGAGATCCGTGATGATGTCGCCAAACAGATTGTCCGTCACAATCACGTCGAACCACTCCGGGTTCTTCACAAACCACATCGTCGTCGCATCGACGTGCGCGTAGTCCCGCTTGATGTCGGGATAGTCCTTCTGCCCGATTTCGTGGAAGGCGCGTTCCCAAAGATCGAACGCGTACGTGAGCACATTGGTCTTGCCGCAGAGGGTCAACTGGGCCTTCCTGCCCGCCGCAACATCGTCGGGTTTGAGCCCCGGCCAGGGCGCGCCCCCGCGCCGTTTGCGCGCAAGATCGAATGCGAACCGAAGGCAGCGCTCGATGCCGCGCCGCGTATTGACGCTTTCCTGCACCGCCACTTCGTTCGGCGTGCCTTTGAACACGAAGCCGCCCACCCCGGTGTAGAGGCCTTCGTTGTTCTCGCGCACCACTACGAAATCGATGTCCTGCGGCCCCTTGTCGCGCAGCGGGCAGAAGCGTGGGTCGTAGAGCTTCACGGGGCGGAGGTTGATGTACTGCTCGAGCTCGAAACGCAAACGGAGGAGAATGCCTTTCTCGAGGATGCCGGGCTTGACGCCGGGATGGCCAATAGCGCCCAGAAGAATCGCGGGGAACTGGCGCAGCTCGGCGACGGCGCTGTCGGGGAGGACTTCCTGGGTGCGGAGGTAACGGTCTCCGCCGAAGTCAAAATGGGTGTAGTCGAGGCGGATCGAGAACTTGCGGGCGGCGGCATCGAGGACCTTGATGGCTTCCCGGATGACTTCCGGGCCTGTCCCGTCTCCCCCGATCACGGCGATATTGTAGCTGTTCATGGGTATTCGGCTGCGTGGCGTTCCCCCTCAGGGGCGCGACAAAGGCACGCATCCTAGGAACTCGGCGCCCCAGTTCAACCCGAAAAATCGCGAAGTTTTGCTGGCAGACGACAGGATTTCCCGTACAAAAGCGGCTTTTAGAGAAGACGGATCCAGATTCGAAGCGCTCAAGTGCCTATGAAAGAGTACGCATCAGCGGACATTCGCAGTTTCGTCATCGGCGGCCACTCCACCTGTGGCAAGACCATGCTCGGCGAGGCCATGCTGGCCTGCAGCGGGGCGATCGGACGCCTCGGCAGCATCGCCAACGGCACCACCGTTTCCGATTATCAGGAGAGCGAAGAGGAGCGGAAAATCTCCATCCACGCCACCCTGCTCCATACCGACTGGCTCGGGAAGAAGTTCAATATCATCGACACTCCAGGTTACATGGACTTCATCAGCGAGGCCATGGCCGCGCTGCGAATCGCCGATTTCGCCCTTGTGGTCGTCCACCCGGTCGACGGCGTCGCCCTGGGCACCAATGCGGTCTGGCAGTACGCAACCGATTTCGGCATCCCCAAGATGCTGGTCGTCAACATGCTGGACAAGGAACACGCCAATTTCGACGGGGTCCTCTCGCAACTGCGCGAGCGCTACGGATCCAAGGTCTTCCCAATCACCCTGCCCGTAAATCCCGGCCCCGGTTTCAACCAGGTGCTCGATGTGATGCGCGGCGCGATCACCACCTACACCACCGACGGCACCGGCAAACAGACCGAGACCGCCGCCGCCGGCGAGTGGGCCGGCAAGGCCAAAGCCCTCCACCAGGAGTTGATCGAGCACATCGCCGAGGCCGATGACAAACTCCTCGAGAAGTTCTTCGAGCAAGGCGGCCTCTCCGAAGACGAGTTGCGCGCCGGCCTCCACGCCGCAGTCCAAAAGGGCGAGGTCATCCCGGTCTTCGCCGCATCCGCGGAAACCAACGTCGGCGTCGCGCGCCTCATGGATTTCATCGCCAAGTACGGGGCATCGCCTGTCGATCACCCTCAACTCGAGGCGGTGGACGCCAACGATCAGCCGGTTCAGGTCAAGCTCGCCGATCCTGCGCCCGTGCTCTACGTTTTCAAGACGCTCAACGAAGAGCACATCGGCGAAGTCTCCATCTTCCGCGTCCAATCCGGCACGGTGCGGTTCGGGAGCGAAATGCTCAATGCCAACCGCAACACGAGCGAGCGGATCGGCCAGATCCTCGTGCTCAATGGCAAGAATCGCCAAAACGTCAATAGCCTCAACGCCGGCGACCTCGGCGCCGTGGTCAAGCTCAAGAACACCCACACCGGCGACACGCTCTGCGCGCCGGGCACCAACGTCCGGCTCCCCAAGGCGGCCTTCCCCAAGCCTAACATCCACGCCGCCCTCAAACTCAAGTCCAAGGGTGAAGAGGACAAGATCGCCCAAGGCCTGGCCGCACTGCACGAGGAGGATCCGACATTCGTGTACGCCGTCGATTCCGAGTTGCACCAGACGGTCCTTTCCGGCCAGGGCGAACTGCATCTGCAGGTGATTTCCGAACGGCTCCGCTCCCGTTACAAGGTCGATTTCGACCTCGTCGCCCCGCGCATCCGCTTCCGCGAAACCATTAAGGCCAAGGCCGATTCCAAGTATCGGCACAAGAAACAAACGGGCGGCGCCGGGCAGTTCGCCGAGGTCTGGATGCGCATCGAACCCAAACCGCGCGGCACGGGCGTCGAGTTCACCCAAAGCCTCGTCGGCCAGAACGTCGACCGCGTCTTCGTCCCGTCGGTCGAGAAGGGGGTCAATGCCGCCTGCACCGAGGGCATTCTCGCCGGCTATCGCGTGGTCGATCTCAAGATCGATTTCTACGACGGCAAGATGCACCCGGTGGACTCGAAGGACATCGCCTTCCAAATCGCCGGCAAGGAGGCCTTCCGCGAAGCCTTCACAGCCGGACGCCCCTGCCTGCTCGAACCCATCCATGTCGTGGAAATCCGCGTCCCCGACGATGCCATGGGCAACGTGATCGGCGACCTCTCGAGCCGGCGCGGCAAGATCCTGGGCATGGACACCGCCGGCGGGTTCCAGGTCATCAAGGCCACCGTGCCCGCCATGGAGCTCTACCAGTATTCGACTGTCCTGCGCTCCCTCACCGGCGGACGCGCTGCCCACACCGAGGACTTCGACCACTACGAGGAGATGCCCAAGGAGATGGAGCAGAAGGTCATCGCCGAGGCCAAGAAGGCCAAGGAAGAACAGCAGGCGTAGCCGTCAGCTTCATCGAACCTGCCATGCCCATCGCGGGCTCACGTGAATCCGCCGGGCTTCAACGGATGCCCTTCTTCTCCACCGTCCAGCCGGCCATCCTGGCCACGCCGCAGGGCTCGCCCTCGAACATGGCGGCGGCCCGCTGGTCGCCCTTGAGTTGCCACTGGAACCACGCGGCGGCGACCTTCGCAAAGTCACCCCCGTGGGCTTGGGAGTAGGTGCCGCCGTGCCCGACGTTCAGGTTCGCGGCGAAGGCCGGCACATGGCTGATCCGGCGGAAATCGTCCATGCCGTTCCTGTACGCAATGTCCTTCTCGCCTCCCAGGATGTAGATGACCGGCGTGTGCAGTTTTTCCAACTGCGCCTTGGTCAACTGGGGCATTCCTCGCATGCCGCTGCCGGGGTTGCCCAGAATTCCGCTGTTGCAGATCATCGCGGTCGTGATGCGGGTGTCCGGGGCGACCTCCAAGGCCTGCAGTCCGCCGCAGGACATGCCCGCGACCGCGATTCGAGCGACATCGAGCTTTTGATAATATAGGCTCGACGGGTCGCTGTTCCGGGCGACCGCCCAGTTCATGGCGTCCGTCATCAGTGCGGACCGGGTCGGACCGCCGGGACCCCCGCGCTCGCCTTCCGCCGGCATGGGCCCGATGGCGACGACGAGAAACCCGTGTGAGGCGATCTCGGACAGGAAGTTCACGTGTTCCCAGGGCGAATTCGCACAGGCGCCGTTGCCCCACGCGATGATGGGGAGCTTCGCCTTCCGGCCGAATCCAGTCAGGTCCCTGGGCCGGAACACGGTGTGGCCCGGCAGCGTTCGGTCCGATGCCATGAGGGCTGGGTACGGCCCCGTGCCGCCATCCTCGATGGTCCGACTGGCGGTCTCCGCGGAAACCGCCGAGGAGTTCGTGGACAGCTTCAACACGGTGACGGAATACGCCGGGAACTCCCGCGTGGAGTCGGCACCCAGGCCGTCCACTTTCTCGGTGCGCGGGACGACCTTGCCCGGTTCTGCATCCGTGACCGGTTCATCCTTGCCCGCCCGGATGCGGATCGCCTTCGCC
>CAYPUR010000240.1:0-7265 GCA_964413865.1 uncultured Verrucomicrobiota bacterium | reverse complement strand
CGTCCGCTCACGTTGAACACCTTCGGGTCGGACGTGGGCTCGACTCGCAGGGCCACGTTGGTGCGGGTCTCCTTCATCAGCCGCTCCCCGATATGGCGCGCCGTGACGAGTTTGCCGTCCTTGCCTCCCAGCGGACCGTCATTGACGGCGAATTCCATCTGGATGGTGGGGAGATCGATCGGCTTGGCCGGCAATGCAGGCCGATCCGGACTGTCCGCCAGGGTCTCGCCAATGAAAACATCCTCGAATCCGGTCAGCCCGACGATATCACCGGCGTGGGCCTCGGGCACTTCGATGCGTTTGAGTCCCTCGAAGTGGTAAATCATCGTGATCTTGCCCTCGGTCTTCGAACCGTTCGCGTGGATGCAGACCGCGGGCTGCCCCTGCACCACCTTGCCGCTGTGGATCTTCCCGAACGCGATGCGCCCGAGATAATCGGAATAATCCAGGTTAGCCACAAGCACCTGAAAGCCCTGGCTCGCAAAGGCACGCGGCGGCGGGACGCGCTTCACAATGGTCTCGAACAGCGGCTGCATCGACTCCCGGGCGTGATCGAGTTCGAGTTGGGCGTAGCCCTCCTTGGCGCTCGCGTAGACAAAGGGGAAATCGAGCTGTTCGTCCGTCGCACCCAGTTGCAGGAATAGATCGAACACCTGGTCGAGCACCTTCTTGGGATTCGCGTGCTCCCGGTCGATCTTGTTAATCACGACAATCGGCTTGGCGCCCGCCTCAAGCGCCTTCCGCAACACAAAGCGCGTCTGGGCCTGCGGACCATCCGCCGCGTCCACAACCAGCAGCACGCCGTCGATCATGCTCATCGCCCGCTCGACCTCGCCCCCGAAATCGGCATGCCCAGGCGTATCGACGATGTTGATGTGATAGCTCCTGTACTTGAACGCGGCATTCTTCGCCCGGATTGTGATCCCTTTCTCGCGCTCGAGATCCATCGAGTCCATGATCCGTTCCTCGCGCGCGATCGCTTGGTTGGCCCGGAATGTCCCGGACTGTTTCAAAAGGCAATCGACCAGTGTCGTCTTGCCGTGGTCGACATGGGCAATAATGGCAATGTTCCGAATGTGCTGCATATAGGGCGAATCCCTTCAATCGAGCCGGGCAGTGTGCTCCCCCCACGCCAAAGGTCAAGCTTGGTGAAACCGAACACGAACGGACAGCAGGCATGAACCTGGAAACCCGCCTTTTGGCCGCGAGAAACTTGATGTGTACCGCGCGGCCATTGATTACGTCAGCAGTTCTCATTTTGCGTGCAGGGGCTTGACGCCGGGTGAGGGCACCCGGCCTACAGCATCGAAGAATGCAGCGGTTGTAGGCCGGGTCCCCCGACCCGGCGCCCTGAGCGCTCTCAAAACGAGAACCGCTGTAATTACGTCGGGTGGGCTTACCGATTCTGCGAAGGTCTGCAAGGGCATCGAAACGCGAAGGATCAGCTGTTACGAGCCTCTCAAGCGATCCCGTTGAACATCGCGGAAGGCAACGGCAAAGCAACCGAGGGAGACCACCAATGTCACCGAACCTTGGCACGAGTTATCTCGGGCTTTCTGCGGCGACACTTTCCCAGTTCGTCGGCGTGCCGTGTGTCGGGCTACTCGGCGCGGACGTTCTTGGCCGCTTCGACCACATCTTCGACACTGCTGGCGGCAGGCTTACCGTTTCCACAGCCGAGTTATCGCACAGCGGCGCCAGCGCCCGCTTGGAGGAGTTCATGGGCATTCCCATCGTCACTGCTCGCGTCGGCAGCAGCGACTACCGGATGTTCTTCGACACCGGCGCTCAGATTTCCTACTTTCAGGACGACTCACTCACGGAGTTCCCCTCTGCTGGCAGCGTCACCGATTTGCAGCATCAGAATTACCCAACGAGGCGGCCGGCCAATGCGTCTATTGAATCGAGGGCAGGCAAGGAGCCCAGCCGGACACATCGGACCCGACACAAACCACATGGCCCGTCCTCTGCGGTGATTTGGCCTTGCTGTTCAAATCGCGACACCTGATGGGCAATTGATCTTTAACAGCCAACTCATTCCAACATTCTAAATGCTTGTATAACATTGAAGAACAACACTATATAGATTAAGCGATGGAATAGAATCAAACCTGGCATTCCGGGTGCTTCAGCGGCGGGTGCGACTATTCAATTCGCCAAAAGCAGAGCATGAAGAAGATCGAAGCGATCATCAAACCGTTCAAGTTGGAAGAGGTGAAGGACGCCCTCAGCGAGATTGGGATCGAGGGAATGACGGTGACCGAAGTCAAGGGATTTGGTCGCCAGAGAGGGCACACCGAGATCTACCGGGGCAGTGAGTACACGGTCGATTTTCTCCCCAAGTTCAAGCTCGATTTGGTTCTCTCGGACGAACAGGCGGACGCTGCCGTGCAGGTGATTCTCAAGACCGCGCGCACCGGAAAAATCGGCGATGGGAAGGTCTTCGTTTCGAACATCGAGCAGGCCGTCCGGATCCGCACCGCCGAAACCGGGGAAAACGCCGTCTAGGAACCGATCTGTTTCACAACGTGCCGGCTATGAAGAGACTTCTTTTGCTTGCAGCCTTTCTTGTTTGCCTGATGCCGTCCGGGCGAGGCCTCCTTGCGGCGGAATCCGCGGCACCGGTTGGCCCCACGCTCGAGCAACGAATCGCCAGTCTGGAAGCCTACGTCAACAACGGCGATCCCACGGCGGCCCTGAAAGGCCAGGATGGCAAGGTCCCGGACGGTTTGGTTACTCCGACGTCGGGGACGCCCGGTCCGGGACACAACGGGTGGATGATGGTTTGCGCGGCGTTGGTGCTGTTCATGACCCTGCCGGGCTTGGCGCTGTTCTATGGCGGACTGGTCCGGCGCAAGAACGTCCTCTCGGTCCTTGCGCAATGTCTGGGGATAGCCGGGCTGGTGACGATTCTGTGGTGGCTTTGCGGTTACAGCCTGGTGTTTGCGGACGGCACGGGGCCGATCATCGGGAACCTGAAGTTCGCGTTTCTCAAGGGCGTGGATTCGGCGCCCAACACCAACTATTCGTACTGGGTGTCGCACAATGTCTTTTCGATGTACCAGATGATGTTCGCGATCATCACGCCGTCGCTGATCATCGGTGCCATCGCCGAGCGGATGAAGTTTGCAGCCGTGCTTCTCTTCGTGGGTCTGTGGATGGTCCTGGTCTATTTCCCCCTGGCGCACATGGTGTGGGGGGCGAACGGGCTGATGAACGGGGTGTGGAACGCGGACGCCAGGATCAAGGCCATCGACTTCGCCGGCGGGACCGTGGTGCACATGTCGTCCGGCTGGTCGGCGCTGATTCTCTGCATCATTCTGGGCAAGCGCCTCGGCTTCCCCAAGGAGCCCATGCCGCCACACAGCATGGTCCTCTGCATGGTCGGCACGGGCATGCTGTGGGTCGGATGGTACGGATTCAACGCCGGCAGCGCCGTCGCGGCCGATGGCGTTGCGGCCAATGCCTTCGCGACCACGACCATGGCCGCCGCCGTGGCTTCCTTTGTCTGGGCGATGACCGAGTACGCGTTCAAAGGCAAACCCAGCGTGCTCGGCTTCTGCTCGGGCATTGTCGCCGGCCTAGTTGTGATTACGCCGGCTGCCGGATTCGTGACGACGGGCGGCGCGGTTCTCATCGGGGTGCTGGCTGGCATCATCCCGTTCCTGGCGGTGGCCTATCTGAAGTCCAAATTGGGCTACGACGATGCGCTCGATACGTTCGGGGTGCACGCGGTGGGCGGGACACTGGGCGCTTTGCTGACCGGCCTGCTCGCCACCCCTCGAGTCAACGCCAATCTGGGAATCAACCTTGCGGACATCGTGGGCAAGACCCTCTGGTGGCATCAAGTGCAGGCGATCCTGCTCACCATTGTGCTGGCGGTGGGCATGACGACGCTCATTGCCTCGATCGTGCAGGCGGTCATGGGCTTGCGCCCCAGCGAGGAGATTGAGACGCTTGGACTCGATTTGGCCGAGCATGGGGAAGAGGGTTATCACGGCGCCTAGCCCGCACGTTTCATGGAATCCTGGCCCGCGGCGAAGCCGAGCGCTCCAAGACGTGGACTCATGCGGGCTCGATAGGCAAAACCGCGGCTGGTCCGAGAGAGCGAGAAATGCAGCACGACAGATTGTCCGAACAACACCAACTGTCAGAACAACACCAAAACGAGCATCACATTGAGATGAGCACACCCAAACAGGTTATTGAAATGGCAACCAAGGCCGGGGCCAAGATGATCGACTTTAAGTTCGTCGACACCTTTGGCACCTGGCAGCACTTCTCCTGTCCGATCGGAGAACTCACCGAAGACATCTTCACCGAGGGTCTCGGCTTCGACGGGTCCTCGATCCGCGGCTGGAAGTCGATCGAGGCCTCCGACATGCTGGTCATGCCAGACCCCGCCACGGCATTCATCGACCCCTTCTGCGCTGTGCCCACCCTTTCCCTGACCAACACGATTGCGGAGACCGGCACGAAGGAACCGTACAGCCGCGATCCCCGCGGCATCGCCCAGAAGGGCGAGAAGTACCTCGCGTCGACCGGCCTGGCGGACACCGCGTTTTTCGGTCCGGAAGCCGAGTTCTTCATCTTCGACAATGTGCAGTTCGACGCGAAGAGCAACGGCACTTTCTACACCGTGGACAGCGAGGAGGCGAGTTGGAACACCGCCCGGGACGAGGCGCCCAACCTGGGCTACAAGATCCGCCACAAGGAGGGTTACTTCCCGGCCGCCCCGGCCGACACCCAACAGGATATCCGCACGGAGATGTGCCTTGTCATGCAGGAGTTGGGCCTCAACGTCGAGCGCCAGCATCACGAGGTGGCCACGGCGGGCCAGGCGGAAATTGACTTCCGGTTCGACACGCTGGTGAAGACGGCCGACAACATGATGGTTTTCAAGTACGTGATCAAGAACGTCGCGCGCCGGCACGGCAAGACCGTGACGTTCATGCCCAAGCCTCTGTTCGGCGACAACGGCTCGGGCATGCACACACACGTCAGTCTCTGGAAAAAGGGCAAGCCTCTGTTCGCGGGTCCGGAATACGCCGGCCTCTCGCGGATGGCGCTCTACTTCATCGGCGGCATTCTCCAGCACGCCAAAGCGCTCAGCGCCTTGTGCAGTCCCACAACCAACAGCTACAAGCGCCTGGTGCCGGGATACGAGGCGCCGGTCAACCTGGCCTACTCGGCCCGCAACCGCTCGGCGGCCATCCGGATCCCGACCTTCAGCGACAGCCCGAAGGCCAAACGCATCGAGTATCGCCCGCCGGACCCGAGCGCCAACCCCTACCTCTGCTACACAGCCATCCTGATGGCGGGTTTGGACGGCGTGCTCAACAAGGTGGATCCGGGCGAGCCGATGGACAAGAACCTCTACGAATTGCCGCCGGAAGAACTGGCCAAGGTCCCGCAGGTGCCCGGGAGCCTGCCCGAGGCGCTCGATGCCCTCGGACGCGACCACGAGTTCCTCTTGAAGGGCGACGTCTTTACACGGGATTTTCTCGAGACATGGATCAGCGCCAAGCGCAAGGAGAATGACGCCCTGCGTCTGCGCCCGCATCCGTACGAGTTCTTCCTCTATTACGACGTCTGACGCCGGGTGCTGCAGGGGTTGGTGAGAGAACCTCAAACTCAACGAATCAACGGAAGACACCTGAAATGAAGCATCGCGTGCGAAGATCGGACCTTAGGGAGTTCAACAGACAACGACGGCAGGTTTGGACGCTGGGATTGGCGGCTGTCGGGACGCTTGCCCTGCCGGGCGGCGTGTGGGCCGACGAGGCGGAGAGTCAGCAGCCCCTCTCCGCCGCGCTGTCCTCGACGACCCTGAGCGGCTACGTCGACACGTCGGCCATTCTGAAGTTCGGCAGTGGCAACGGGACTGTCGGGCGTTCGTTCGACGGCGATGCGAAACAGAATGGGTTCAATCTGAACGTGGCGAAGGTGCAGATCGAGAAGCCGCTCGACGAGGGCCGGTGGGCCGCCGGATATCGCGTCGGCTTGTTATTCGGGCCGGACGCAAACACTGTGGCCACGACCTCGGCCAATACACTGGGCGCCCTGGCGGCTGGGGAGAACTACGCCACCTCCGACTTTGCCGTGAAGGACGCCTACGTGTCGCTCCGCGCTCCGGCGGGCAACGGCCTCGAATTCAAGATGGGCGTGTTCGACACGCTGATCGGATACGAGGTCTTTGAAGCCGGCAGCAATCCCAACTACAGCCGTTCCTATGGGTTCTATCTCGAGCCGCAGGTTCACACCGGCCTTCTGATGTCTTACGAGGTCTGCGAGGCCGTCACCGTGTCCGCCGGGATCGCGGATCCGAACAACATCCTGGTGAATGCGAACACCATCAACGCCCGCACCGATGCCAAGGGGCTCTTCTCATACATGGGGTCGATTGCAGTCACCGCTCCCGAGAGCGCGGGCATCCTGAAGGGCGGCACCCTCACAGGGGGGGTGATTGATCATGCCATCGACGGCGAGCCGGACATCATCCAGTGCTATGTCGGGGGCAGTATTCCTGCGCCGCTGCCGAACGTGACTCTGGGGATTGCCTATGACTACCGGGCCAACCGCGAAGGCCAGGGGGTCGACTCGCGCTGGGCCAATGCCCTCGCCGGTTACATCGTCTGGCAGGCCGCCGAGAAGCTCAAGATCGCCACCCGCGGCGAGTACGCCCGCGGCTCGAACGGCACTTGGCACTCTTCCGGGGTCTGGGATTTCGACAATCTGGACGACGACGGCAACCCGGATCCGCTCCTGGTCATGGATCGCGAGAAAAACGAGCTGCTCGGCGTCACGGCCACCGCCGATTACAGTCTCTGGGCCAATGTGTTGACGCGCCTCGAATTCCGCTGGGACCACGATTTGAGCGGCACCGGCATTTTCAACGATGGAACCGACAAGGACTGCCTGTCGCTTGCGCTTAATGTGATCTACAGCTTCTGACCCTGAGCCCGCATTTCTCACCCACTGTTCATGTCATCTGACCGGTCACCGTCACATTTCACCTGAAATGCGGGTTAGCCCGGCTGTTTCGTAGAGCTCCGCGGAGTCCAACCGGCATGTGCGGCGACGGGGTGCGCGACTCTGCCCCAGAACTTGACCAGCCCGCGACCAATCTCGGAGGGCCGATCCTGGGGCTGCAAGATCGGACCTCCGACTTCTGGTTGCTGCCCTGCCGGCCTGTTGAGGGAGCACGGCATGGTCACCATGTTCGCAACCGTCTGCACCACCGGCTTCGTCACCTTCACCGCCCG
>CAYPUR010000239.1:4496-7273 GCA_964413865.1 uncultured Verrucomicrobiota bacterium | reverse complement strand
GGAATTCATTTTTGCACAGACCCTTAGCCCGCATGTTTCATGGAGTTGTGGCCGCCGCGAAGCCGGAGACTCCAGGATGTGGGCCAATGCGGGTTAAAGAAGCAGTGGGGCCGTGTCTGGAGTGCCCGCCCGCCGCACTTTGCGTCCTTCGTCTTGGCGTCTTTGCGTTGAAGTCCGCTCGGCCCGGTGGGAACGCAAAGGCGCGATGGCGCGATGGGGCAAAGAGGGGGTGGAAGTGCAACGCGCGGCCGTCCCCCGCAATCTGCGAATCGGGGGACGAATTTCGAACGGGCCGATCCCGCGGCGCGCATGCGCGCATGCGCTACACCCAGTTCCTGCTCGCTTGTGCGACAAGCAATGCCCTGCTATGTTGCGCGCGACTGATGCAAAGGCGATGACGGGTCGCATACGGAGTGCCGAGGCCGATTCTCGCCCGGCGCGGCCCAGCCATCAGCGCGTTCGGGGTCCGCGGGCGAATGCGGTACTTGCGGCCCGGCGCATGCGACTGGGCGCCCCCAGCATCAATGGCGGAATTGAAATCGCAAACAAGTGCACGAGACCATTACATCCAAGCTTATGCCACACCAACTGCCCCCTCTACCCTATCCGAAAGAAGCCCTGCAACCTCACATCGACGCTCAGACGATGGAGATTCACCACGGCAAGCATCACCAGGCGTACGTCGCCAACCTCAACAAAGCCATCGCCGGCAACGCAGCCCTCGAAGCCAAAACAATCGAGGCCCTCATCAAGGATCTCGCCGCGGCGCCTGACGCTCTTCGCGGAGCCGTGAGGAACAACGGCGGCGGGCATTGGAACCACACCTTCTTCTGGAATATCATGGCGCCCAATGCGGGGGGCGCACCCAGCGGCGCGCTCGCGGCCGCCATCAACGCCGCGTTCGGCAACTTCGATTCCTTCAAGGAGAAGTTCGAGACGGCGGGTCTGGGCCGGTTCGGAAGCGGGTGGGTCTGGCTCATCGCCAAGGCCGGCAAAGTCGAGATTGCCTCGACTGCGAACCAGGACAATCCGCTGATGGGGAGTTCGATCGCCGGCTGCGAGGGGGTGCCGATTCTAGGGGTGGATGTCTGGGAACACGCCTATTACCTCAAGTACCAAAACCGCCGGGCCGAGTACCTGAAGGCGTGGTGGAACGTGGTGAATTGGGCCGCCGTGGCCAAGCACTACGAAGCGGCGGCGCGGTGATCTCAAGGCCGCCGGAGCAGCGACAGCGCGTGACGCCGGGCGGCCTCGGTGTGCCCGCCCAGCATGCGGGCGAGTTCGGTGACGCGCCCCGGGTGATCCAGGCGCTGGATCGTCGACAGGGTCCGCCCCGCGTGAATCTCCTTGGTCACGGCGAAATGGGCGGCGGCGGCGGCGGCGACCTGGGCCAGATGAGTGATGCACAGCACCTGGCGGTGCTGGGCGACTGCCCGCATCTTCTCGCCCACCGCGTTGGCCGTTTCGCCCCCGACATTGGCGTCCACCTCGTCGAAGATGAGCACCGGGATCTGGTCTTGAACGGCCAGAACAGTCTTGATCGCCAACATGGCCCGGGCCAGCTCGCCGGACGAGGCAATGGCGCGCAGCGGTTTGGCCGGCTCGCCGGGGTTGGGCGCGAAGTGAAACTCGACGGCGTCGATGCCGGCCAAGCCGGGCTGGGGATGAGGCGGCGGATTGCGGGTGAAGGACTCGATGCGCACGTCGAATTCGCTCCGCCGAAAGCCCAGATCGGCCAGTTGTCCGCTGACGGCGCGGGCGAGTCGGGCCCCGCACTCACGGCGGCGCGCGGAAAGGTCGAGCGCGGCGTCCCAGAGTTCGGACGAGACCCGGTCCAGCGCGTAATCCAGTCTGGCCAGTTCTTCCGAACGCCGTTCGAGTTGTTCGAGGCGCCTGGCGGCCTCTTCGCCGAATTGCATCACCGCACCGATCGAGCCCCCGTATTTGCGCTTGAGCGTCTGGATCAGGTTGAGGCGTTCTTCGAGGTCCTGCAGGCGAGCCGGGTCGAGATCGATGCGCTCGGCATAGTGGGACAAGTCCCTTTCGAGATCGCGCAGGGAGGCAATCCCCTGCTCGAAGGCGTCGAGCAACGGCCTGGCATCGGGATCGGTGCGGTTCAACTCCTGCAGCAGCCGCCCGACTGCGCCGGCCTGGCTGAGCATCGACCCTTCCTCGCCTCCGAGGGCACCGGCCGCGGCCTGTCCCAATTGAAGCCGCTGGGCGGCGCTGCTGGCGCGCTGGTGTTCGCGCGCGACGGTCTCCTCCTCATCGGGAGCGAGGCGGGCCGCGGCAATCTCGACCGTCTGATGGCGCAGGAGATCGAGTTGCTGGGCGTAGGCGCGATCGTCGATGATCAGATCGGCCTTCTGCTTTTCGAGGGCGTCCCGTTGACGCACCAATGTTTCGACTGTGGCGAGGCGCGCCTCGATCGCGCCGAACGCATCGAGCAGGGCGAGTTGGCGGCTCGGGTCGAGGAGAGACTGGTGCTCGTGCGGCCCGTGCAAATCAACCAGCCAATCCCCCACGCGCGAGAGGGTCTGGAGCGTGGTCGGCGTCCCGTTGACGAACTGGCGGTTGGCCCCGGCGGCGGTGAAGGTTCTTTTCAGAATCAGCTGCCCGTCGGCGCACGGATCCAGGCCCTGGTCTTCGAGCGACCGATGGAAGGCGCGGCTCAGACCCGTCACGTCGAACACCGCCTCGACGGCACAGCTCTCCTGGCCGCTCCGAATGAGGCTGCGGTCCGCGCGTTCGCCCAAGACAAGACCCAGCGCGCCCAG
>CAYPUR010000239.1:0-4486 GCA_964413865.1 uncultured Verrucomicrobiota bacterium | reverse complement strand
TTCGTTCGCGCCCAATGTGTCGGGTCTGCTAGGTTCAGGCAAAAGAAAACATGCCGTTTCGTCTGACTTTCCTGGGCACCGGGACCTCGCAGGGCGTCCCGATGATCGGCCAGGATTATCCGCCCGCGTTTCTTGCCAATCCGCGGAATCATCGCTTGCGACCCTCGGTGTATGTCGAGACCGACGCCGTCAAGTTTGTCATCGACACCAGCCCGGAGTTCCGGCTGCAGATGCTGCGGGAACGCATCCGATGGCTGGACGCCGTCCTGTTTACCCACGGCCATGCCGACCACATCATGGGACTCGACGATTGCCGTCGGATCTGCGACGTGCGCCACGGTCCGCTGCCCATTTACGCTTCCGCCGCCACCCTGGCCGATCTCAAGCGGGTGTTCTGTTACGCCTTCGACGGGCGGCCGATTCCCAAAGGCTACTTCCATCCCGACCCGCATGTCATCAACGGTCCGTTCCGGATCGGCGATCTGGATGTGCTTCCCTTCAACCTGCCGCACGGACGATTCGTCACCACGGGATTTGTCTTTGTGCAGGGGAACCGCAAGCGCCTGGCCTACTTCAGCGACTGCAAAGAGGTGCCTGCGCCCGCCGCCGAGGAGGCTCGAGGGGTCGAGATCGCTGTCCTCGATGCCCTCCGGCGCACGCCTCATCCGACCCACATGAACCTCGATGAAGCCCTGAGCGCAGCCCGGCGGATCGGGGCCGGGCGGACGTTCTTCACCCATTTGACCCACGAGTTCGATCATGACATCGATCAGGCCGAACTGCCGCAGGGCGTTGCCTTCGCATACGACGGATTGAAACTCGATTTGAAATGACTCTTTCAGCCCGCACACTGACAGGTCTGCTTGCCGGATTCGCCATCCGGCTCTGGGCGGGCGGGGATGAAGTCGTCGTCGTCTACAACACGGAGGTCCGGCCCGATTCGCGCCTGGTGGCCGAGCACTACGCCGGGAAACGCGCGGTGCCCGACAGGCAGGTCATCGGACTCAGCCTGCCGCGGGCCGAAGATATGACGCGCACCGAATTCGAGAAGCGCCTGCAGGAACCGCTGCTGGCCGCCCTCGAACAGCGGGGGCTGCTCACGTTCCACGACCAGATCGTGCCTGCCACAGACAACCAGCCGGGGCGCGTCGTCCGGCTCCCCGTCGCCGCCACGGTGCGCTACGCCGTCCTGTGTTACGGAGTTCCTGTGCGGATTCTCGAAGACGCCAAGCCGACCGGCACGAACAACACGTTGCTGCCCGCGCAGAGACGGGCTGCGGCCGTTGACAGCGAGCTGGCCTTGTTGCCCGCTCTTCACCAGAGACTGCCGGTCGAGGGGATGCTGCGCAATCCGTTCATGGGAACCGAGCCGTTGGCCAGACTCGATCCGAAGGGCGGCCTTCTCATGGTGACGCGACTGGACGGCCCCAGCGGCAGCGTGGCCCGGAACCTGGTTGACAGTGCAATGACCGCCGAAACACACGGCCTCTGGGGCCGCGCCTATTTCGACGCGCGCGGCCTGACCAAAGGCGGCTACAAAGTGGGCGATGACTGGATCATTGCGGCGTCCGCAACCGCTCGGCGCCACGGTTTTGAAACGACTCTGAACATCGAGCCGGCCACCTTCGCCGCGGGCTATCCCCTGCCCCAGGTGGCGCTCTACGCCGGCTGGTACGACCAGGCGCCCTCGGGCCCCTTCAAACAATCCACGGTCGAGTTCATGCCCGGGGCCATCGCTTACCACATCTTCTCCTACAGCGCGCGATCGATCCGCACCGCCGGCACATGGGTCGGATGCCTGCTCGACCGCGGCGCCGCCGCCACCGTCGGCTTCGTCACTGAGCCGTATCTCGAATCCACCATCGACGTCGGCGTCTGGTTCAGCCGCCTGATCGAATCCGGAGCGACCTTCGGCGAGGCCACCTACGCCGCCCTGCCCTCTCTATCCTGGCAGACCACCGTGATCGGCGACCCCATCTATCGGCCTTTCCCGATTCGCACCGAAAGCTCCCCTGCGCGCCCGCCCGCCCTGCCCGAGTCGCTCGTCCCGTGGTCCCGCCTGCGGGAGATCAATCTGCGCCTGGTGCGCGGCGACACGCCCGATCGAGTTGCTCAAGATCTGGCGCGCGCCCCCGAGACTCGATCCAGCGCTCTGCTCGAACAGAAGGTGGGCGACCTGTGCGAGCAGGCTGGGGAACTCGATGACGCCGTCGAGGCCTATCGCCGCGCGCTCGCGTTGCGCCCCAGCGACCAGCAACGCGTTCATCTTCAGCTCGGGCTGGCCCGACTCCTCGCCGCCCTGCGCCAACCCGACGCAGCCATTTCGGCTTACGAGCAGTTCCTCAAGCAGAATCCGAAGTACCCCGATCGGATCGGCGTTTATCGCAAGGCCCTGCTCCTCGCCCGCGAGATCAATAGCGAATCGCTCATCCGGCGTTACGAGGCCGAAATCCAGTACCTCACCCCGCCGCCCCCCGCGACCAACGCGCCGCCGCCCGCGGCCTCAAAGGCCGCGGCCCCGGCCAAATCGAAATGAACTCGCGCTCGACGCTCTGGCCCCCGCTGGTCGCCCTCCGCCAGCAATTCCCACCCTCGAAAACACTCGACCTGGACCGGGTCGTCCAGGAGGCCCTTGGCTCAGTTGTCCGGCCCCTCAAACCCGGCGCGCGCGTGGCCGTCGCGGTCGGGAGCCGCGGCATTGCCAATCTCCAGACCATCGTGCGCGCGGCGGTGCGCGCGCTCGACGCCGCAGGCGCCCGCCCGTTCATCCTCCCGGCGATGGGCAGCCACGGCGGAGGCACGTCCGAAGGACAGGCCGCTTTGCTGGCCGATTACGGGATTACGGAATCGGCTGTGGGTGTTCCGATTCGCCCCTCGATGGAGGTCCAGACTGTCGGCAGGGTGATTCCCGGTTTCGATCTGTGTGTCAGCCGCGAGGCGATGTCCGCAGACGGCGTGCTCCTCATCAACCGCATCAAGCCCCACACCGACTTCGCCGGATCGATCGGGAGCGGTTTGCTCAAGATGCTGGTTGTGGGTCTGGGCAAACGGGCCGGAGCGGCCCAGTTCCACGCAGCCGCGTGCAGGCTGGGTTACGAGCGCGTCCTCCGCGCCCACAGCCGGGCGCTGCTCGAGACCGTTCGCGTCCTCGGAGGCCTGGCCATCCTCGAAGACCAGCGGCACCAGACGGCACGAATCGACGCGATCCGCCCCTCGGACATCGAAGCGGGAGAACCTCTGCTCTGCGAGGAGGCCAGGGCCATGATGCCCAGGTTGCCTTTCGACGACATCGATCTCCTGATTGTGGATCGCATGGGGAAGAACCTCAGCGGAACCGGCATGGATCCGCTGGTCATCGGACGCTCGATCCACGGCTATTCGCTGGCCGAGGAGACGCCCCGCACCAGCCCCCGCATCCGGCGCCTGTTCGTGCGTGACCTGACGCCCGAGAGCCATGGCAATGCCACTGGAATCGGGTTGGCGGACTTCACCACCACGCGCCTGGTTCAGGCCATGGACCGCGGGCTCACGACGGTGAATTCACTGACGGCACTCTCGCTGCAAGGAGCCAAAATCCCCCTCCACTTCCAGACCGACCGTGAGGTCCTCGAAAAGGCCGTCGCGACACTCGGGTTGGCAGACATCCAGGACGCCCGCATCGTGCGCATCCTCGACACCCTCCACCTCGAGCATCTGCAGGCCTCAATCCCGCTCGCCCGCGAAATCGAAGGCCGGCCAGGGATCGACACGGCCGGAGACCCGCATCCATTCGGGTTCGACGCCGCGGGCAACCTGACGCCTTAGCCCTTCTTGCTTCCGTGGCTCTCACGAAATGGGATGGGTCTTGGCCCCGGCACACCCCCGTCCAACTGCTTCACCAGCCACTCCAATCCGGCCAGGTTGTCCGCCAATCGTTCCTCCGCATCTTCGTCCGTGTGGTTCAGGATGCCGACCGGCCCGCGCCAACCGCTGTCCCGGATCGTCTTGAGAAGTGAGAGATCCAGGTCGCCCTGGCCGAGCGGGAGGATCTTATTTCCGACGGCATCGCCGCCCCGCACCATGCCGTTGAGGTTGAGGGCCAGCAGATGCGGTTTCATCCGCTCGAGCAGGGCGGGAAAACGGCCGAGGTGCTCGTGGCCGTGGTGGAGGTTGTAGACGATCCCGAGGTTTGTGACGCCCTGGGCGCGCAGGCGCTCGATGATGGCGATCTGGTTCTCCGGTTCGCCGAACCAGCCGCCATGATTGTAGAGCGCCACCGTGCACCCAATCCGCCCGGCGGCCTCCGCGATCGGACGCACCCGCCGGGCCTCCTCCTCGACGCGCGCGCGCTCGGCCTCCGCCCCGCTCACCGCCTCCCCGCCGCCCGTCACCCAGAGCTGGGCCGTGATGTCATGGCGACGCAGGACCTCGAGGATGAGCCGCGCCTCGTCGTTCAAGACCGTTGGGAACCACCAGGCGAGGAGTCGGACGTTCCGCTGCTTGAGCG
>CAYPUR010000238.1:0-7351 GCA_964413865.1 uncultured Verrucomicrobiota bacterium | reverse complement strand
ACGATCCCCAACGCCATCACGAAGATCGAGGACGGGGCATTCGAGGATTGCTCCAGCCTGGCCGGCGTCACTTTCGGAACCAAAGTCGCCAGCATCGGATCTTCCGCGTTCGCGCGCTGCGCGGGCCTGACCGCCATCACACTTCCCAACACCGTCACGAAGATCGGCGACGGGGCATTTGAAGACTGCGCCAACCTGGCCGGCGTCACGCTCGGAACGAAGGTGGCGACCATCGGGCGGTCCGCGTTTGCGCGCTGCACCAGCCTGACCGGCATCACGATCCCGAACACCGTCACGAGCCTGGGGAACGAGGTGTTCCAAGATTGCGTCAACCTGGCCAGTGTCACGCTTGGATCCAAGGTCGCCAGCATCGGGCGATACGCGTTCTGCCGTTGCACCAGCCTGACTGGCATCACAATCCCCAAGAGCGTCACCAGCATTCAGGCCTGGGCGTTTTGGGATTGCACCAGCCTGGCCAATGTCACGATCCCCAACACGGTCACAACCATCGGGGACGAGGCGTTTGAAGGCTGCACGAGCCTGACGAACGTCACGATCCCCAGCAGCATCACGACCATCGGGGTGGCTGTGTTCTATCGCTGCACGGGGCTGACGAACGTCACGATCCCCGAAAGCGTCACCCGCATCGGGGCGTATGCATTCTACGGGTGCAGCAGTCTGCCGAGCATCACCATCCCCAGCCGTGTCACGAGCATCGGGCCGTACGCGTTCTGCCGGTGCGCCAACCTCGCCGCCATCACCATCCCGAACCGTGTCACCAGCATCGGGCGGTATGCGTTCTATGCCTGCACAAGCCTGGCTGACGTCGCGATCGGGCCCCGCGTCACGAGCATCGGGCCGTATGCGTTCGGAAGCTGCACCGGCCTGACCGACATCACGATCCCCAAAGGGGTGGCCAGCATCGACGCCTGGTTGTTTTCCGATTGCACCAGCCTGACGAGCGTCACGATCCCCGACACCGTGACCCGCGTCTCGGATGGGGCGTTCTTCGGGTGCACCGGCCTGACGCGAATCACTCTCCCGCCCAAAGTCAACAGCATCGGGGAGCAGGCGTTCGCGGGCTGCACCGGTCTGGCCAGCGTCTGCTTCCTCGGCAACGCCCCCACCACGGCCAGCGCATTCGACGATTGCCCCGCAACGGTCTATTACCTGGCGGAGAGCACCGGTTGGGGCCCGACATTTGGCGAGCGTCCAACCGCCGTGTGGGTCCCCCAGATCGAGGCCGCCGACGCCGACTTCGGGGTGCACGCGGACCGCTTCGGGTTCGGCATCGCATGGACCCCGAACAGCGTTGTCATCGTCGAAGCCTGCTCTGACCCGGCCAATCCGACCTGGGTGCCCGTGAGCACGAACACCCTCCCCACGGGCCTGTCGTCGTTCAACGACCCGAAATGGAGGGACTTCCCGGCTCGATTCTACCGCGTGCGCTCGAAGTGAGGGACGGTGCGATCGGACGCAGTCAATCGATCCGACGCAAGCGCTCGATCATGCGCGCGACCTTGTTGCGATGCGCAAGAATGGGCCGCGGGTCGGTCGTGAAGTGCGTCAGGTCCTTCGAGACGCTCTCCGGAACCTCGAGCAGAGCTCGAGCCTCCCGGACCAGCGCGCTCGAGGCCTCGCGATCGCCGGCGCGCTTCGCCTCCTGCTCGAGCAGCCACAGATACTCGTAGTCCTCCATGCCGTCCCGCAGGTTCTCCCACCGAAGCGAGTTGATCGGGGCATCGAGGCTGGACGCGGTCGAGGCGTTGGGATCGCGCCGCGGCGGGTAAAGGAACCTCCCGTCGCCGTTGCCCCAAGGGCTGCGGTAACCGACCGGGTTGCCGTAGCCGGTGACCCAGCTCATGGGATCGGTCCAGGGATCCTGCACGTTGGGCTCGGGATAGGCCAGCGGACTGCTCCAGTACACCGTGGCCCAGACCAGGATGCCCGAGACGCCGTACTGCCACGATTGCCACGGCCAGAGCCGCAGCTCGGTGCCGGGATGATCGATGAACTCGGTCACGTACGGCGCCTTGGGCCCGGTGCAAATGTACCACCAGACCTCCTCGCCGGCCTCCTTGCGCGCCCGCACGGTCTCGCGTGTCCATTCCGGAGTCAGGCCGCACCAGATGTCCACATCCCCCATCAACTCCTTCTCCGGCTGCTCGGTCAGCATCCGGCGCAGGCCCGGGGCGGCCTCCTTGATCCGCTGCTGGCCCGCCACGACAAACGCGTAGTCCTTCGGATCCGGCTCATCGAACCAATAGGTGAACGCCTTGCCCAGCCAGCCGTTCTCGCGCAAATGCAGCTCGACCTGCCCCAGGTAATCCCTGAATAGCGCGGCATGCTCGGGCGTGCCCTCCTTGAATCCTTCGAGTTCCCCGAGGTGGCGGCTGTGAAAGCTGCCCCCGCCCATGCCCAGCAACGGGAGCTGGAACGTGCTGAAATGATGCTGATCGAGCCATGTCCGCGCCGCCATATCGAACTGGGTGAAATCCACCCGCGCCCGCTTGTTCGCCCCCTCACCCTCGAACCGCACACGGATCGGTGCATACTCGAAAAACGAATACGGGCTGATCCGGTGCTCGGCAAAGTTCCGCAGGTACTTGGCAAACACAGCCTCTTTGTCCACCCCCTGGCTCAGGCGGTGATACCGGTTGATTTCATCCGTCCCCATGCCCAGCGCGCTGTGCAGATGCGTCTCGGCCGGCAGCGTGAAATCGTACACCTCGACCTCGAGCGGCCCCCGGAACGTCCCCGCCGAGGTCCTGACCTCGATCTCGCCGCGGTGGCGTCCGGACCGGGCGGACTCCGGCACCCGGACGGTGATCCAGAGCGGCTGGTTGCGATGGGCTGCCAGTTTCAACGGTGTCTTGAGCGGCGGCAACGGATCGGGATACCAGCCCCGGACACACGAGGCGTCCGTCGGCTGGGTCACATGCACATACGCCACCTCGTCGAAGCGAACTTCAATGGGACTCGTATCACCGTGCCCGTCGCGCAGCGTCACGGCGGGAATTTCGAGCAGGGCCGCATCGCGATCCGGCCGCAATACCAGTTGCACGGCCTCGAATTCGTTCCGGGCCGCGGCGATCTCGATCGCCCGCCGCTCTCCCATCGGCGCCGGAACCGGCGCAACCCGGTCGCGTCCCACCTTCCAGCCGCTTTCGCACCACCAGGCTGTCACACCGCTCTCGTTCGCCAGCCAGGATCCGTAGCTGGCGTCCTCGATCGTCCCCACCCGGAGCATCGACGCGCCCCGAAAGACGCTCTGGCCCGCGTCGTTCGTGATGGCCAGAGCAATCCGCTTTTCGCCGGCCCCGGGAAGCCCCAGGCGCACGTCGAAGCGGCCTGTCTCACCGGGCGGCACCGACGCCGTCATCGAGCGGACTGTTTGCCCCGCCTCCTGCCCGATGCCGAGGCACGTCGCCGACGCAGTCCAGGTGACGGCGTGCGGCGCGCGATTCGTGGCGACGATCTCGACACAGAAGCCTCCGTCCGCGGCCCGACACGTCAAACCGGCCAGCGCAATGCCGACGTCCGGACTCGCCTCCCGCGACTCGACAAACAGCGTCTGGCCCTCGGCGTCGGCCGGCGGGTTCTGCAACGCCGCCTCGTACTCGAATGTGTCCACCTGGAATCCGCCTTCCTGGCCCGATTGGCTCAAACGGACAAAGACCTGGTCGGCCGGCAACAGCGACTTTGGAAGGTCGGCCCGCCCGCCCCGCTTCTGGCCGTCGAACTCGGCCACGGCCACCCAGGCCTGTCCGTCCCGACTCGCATCGATCCGCAACACACCCGCCGTGTAGTGATTGATGGCCGCGTGCAGGCCGGCGGACACTTGGGGACTGCCGGACACGGCGAACCGGTAGATCACCTCGGCGCCCGGCCAGAACAGCCAGCGGTTCGAGTTGAACCCGGCCCGGTTCGTCACCAGCGGACGATGATAATTGGCCCCACGCCAGTTCAGGTTCGGCTCGAACCGATACACCCCGGCGCGAACGCTCTCGGCCTCGCCCAACTCGATGCCCTCCGCCGCCTCGGTGTGCGCCGCAAACACCGGAAACAGCTCGACGCGGTCGAAATCCAATCGTCCGCTGACCTCCCATTGCCCCAGTCGCACGAAATCGCGCGGGTTGTTGTGCGGGTTCATGAAGATGAACTCCTCGCGTTCCCAGCGATGGCCAAGTATGAAATCCCGGTTCACCCGGCTCGGCCCGGACATCGCAGTCCCCCCGCGCGCGTCGGCCGCGCGTCGGCCCATGAACCCAAAGCTGTAGAGGCCTCCGGGTTGCAGCGCCAAATCCGCCGTCCGCCACCAGTTGGGTTCCTTGCCGTCGCCTTCGACCGCAATGCAGACCTGGCCGTCGGCAGCGTTGCCCTCAGCGCGCACGACGCGACCGTTGCCGCCCGAAAGGGTCCATCCATCGAGGCGTTCCTGCGACCGCTCGAAGCTCGGGTTGGGCATGAGATTCTGGCCGAGACAGGAGGCGTCGAGCGCCAAAACGGCGCCCGCCCAGGCAATAAGAGAAACGGTGTTCTTCATGGTCGACTTTGCGTCTGGCCATACACCCATTGATCCAGGCTGACAACAGCAATTCCACAGCTCGGACATGACCAACACGGTCAGGCTGCCGGCGACGGACACGATGGCCTTCTTCTGATTGGCGAAATAGAAGGCGGTCATTTTCAAGCGACACACCCGTTTGACGCCGGCGCGGCCTTGCCTCACTCTCGCCGGGTGAAATGGTGTCTTGTTTCTCTCTGGGTCGCAGCGGTGGCATGGAGCGGTTCGTTCGACGATTTCATCGCGGCGGCAAAAGCCAGGCACGGGGACTTTGGCCAGCGCGCCGCCCGGTTCCTGGTGGATCACATGCCGCAGTCGGATCGGGAGACACTGACGACCCCCTTTCTTGAGGAGAACCTCGATCTGGCTTTTCGTGCCCGCGCCGAGTTTCCTTGGGGCGCCGGTGTGCCGGATGAGATCTTTCTCAACGACGTGCTTCCCTATGCCGTGTTCGATGAGACCCGGGATCCGTGGCGTGCCGAGCTGTACGAGCTGGGGCGGGACCTGGTCAAGGGCGCGAAGACGGCGTCGGAGGCCGCCCAGGCGCTCAACCGCGAGTTGTTCCAGCGGATCAACGTGCACTACAACACAGGCCGCAAGAGGCCCAATCAGAGCTACCGGGAGTCGAAGGAGATCGGCAAAGCAAGCTGCACCGGGCTTTCGATCATCCTTGTCGAGGCCTGCCGGGCCGTGGGCGTCCCGGCCCGGGCAGTCGGCACGCCGCTCTGGTTCAACAAGCGCGGCAACCACACCTGGGTCGAGATCTGGGACGGAGACTGGCACTTCACGGGCGCGGATGAGTACGACGCGGCCGGCCTGAATCGCGGCTGGTTTGTGGGCGACGCCGCGCAGGCCAAGGCCGACGTGCCGATCCACGCGATTTACGCCACGTCCTGGAGGCGCGAAGGGCTGACATTCCCGATGGTGTGGGCCAGGCGAACCGACAGCGTCGCTGCCGTCAACGTCACGGCGCGTTATGCCCGGAAAGAGGCGGCAGACGACACCCTCGCACGGTTGGGGGTCAGGTTGTGGGATCGCCGCGGAGGAAGCCGTCTGGTGGCCACTGTCGCCGTGTCCGATGGCACCCCAGAATCACCCGCGTCCGCGGAGACCAAGGCCGGCACCTCGGATCTCAACGACATGCCGCGCTTCAACTTCAAACCGGAAGCCCGGGGCCGGCTTCGGTTCACCATCGGGACGGAGACGCGCGAGTGCCCGTTCGGCCCGTTGCCCAAAGGCGATTCGACCCTGGATGCAGTCTGGTCGGAGCTCACGCCCCTGTCCGCCGCACTCGATGGCATCCGGGCCTGGCTGGCGCTGCCTGCAGCCGAACGCAAGAAGGACGCCCCTGCGCTCGAGACAGCGTTAACCCGCGCCGAGGCGGAAGCGGCCCTGCAACTCCTGGCGGCGGATCGGATCGAACGGATCGCCGGCGAGCGGAAGACCGAACTCGAAGCACGCTCGATCACGCTCGGCGATAAGACCCTTCGCTGGGAGGAGAAGGTGTTCGGCGAACCTCCGCCCGGCGGGCGCCGCCTCTGGATTTCCCTCCATGGCGGCGGGAACGCGCCCGCGCGCGTGAACGATCGCCAATGGCAGAACCAGGCCCGCCTCTACGAACCCGCCGAGGGCATTTACGTTGCGCCTCGCGCCCCGACCGACACCTGGAATCTCTGGCACGAAAGCCACATCGATCCGCTCTTCCAACGATTGATCGACGGCTACGTGGCGCTGCGGGGCGTCAATCCCGATACGGTCTACGTGCTCGGCTACTCGGCCGGCGGCGATGGCGTGTGGCAGCTTGCCCCGCGCATGGCGGATCGGTTTGCGGCTGCGGCCATGATGGCCGGGCATCCGAACGAGGCCTCGCTGCTCGGGCTGCGCAACCTGCCTTTCGCCATCTTCGTCGGCGGCAATGACGCAGCCTACAACCGGAATCGGGTTGTGTCCGAGCGCGCCACCGAACTCGATCGTCTCGAGCGTGAGGATCCCGGCGGGTACGTGCACATGACGCGCATTTACGATGGAGTCGGCCACTGGATGAACAAACAGGACGCGGAGGCGCTGCCCTGGATGGCGAAGTTCCAGCGAACGCCCTGGCCCAACCGCATTGTCTGGCAGCAGGACGACGTGGTGCACCGACGCTTCTACTGGTTGCAGGTGGCTGACGACGTCGCCATCAAGGACCGCGCCAGGATCATCGCCACCGTCAAGAACCGAACGATCGAGATTGAAGGCGACCTGCCTGACGCGTTTCGCCTGCGTCTTTCAGATCGGCTGCTGGGCCTGGACGAACCGCTGAGCGTTGTCGCCAACGGACGCGAGGTCTTCGCGGGAAGCGTGCGGCGCACCGCTGCGGCCATTGTGGCGTCACTCGAGGAACGCGCAGACGTCTCGACGGCCGCGACGGCCACGCTCCTTCTGCCTCAGTAGGCTGGATTGCGGGCAACTGTTCAGGAGGGTAACCGCGAACCACCTGCCTGCGCCGATGCTTCCGCCCTGGCCAAGCCTTCGGCGGACAGGTCGGCAGGCAGGCGCCCAACACGCGAAACAGAAAGAAGAATGCTCTTCCACGACAGCGCCGGGTTCGCGTATTTCGTATTTCGCAGTTCACTCGGCAGGATCTGCGCGATCACTTGTTTGCTTTCTGATGACAGTTCTCGATCACGTCTCGCGCAAAGCGGTGCTGAAGCACACGCACTCTCCCGCAATGCGCATACGCGTCAACCTAAGCAAAGCTCCTGAGTGGTTTCTTGGAGCAGCGATCTCGAGAGTGTCTAAGTC
>CAYPUR010000237.1:0-7413 GCA_964413865.1 uncultured Verrucomicrobiota bacterium | reverse complement strand
CGGCCTACAGGCTTGTAGCAGGCGGGGTCCCCTGACCCGGCGCTGCATCGTTTATGTCGCTCCGTATAACCTGCATTTCTCACCACTTTTTACCACCGCCGAGCCGGAGTTTTCAAGAGAGGTCAACATGCAGGCTAAGGTTCGAGGAACAACCCGGCCTCGGCGATCGCCGGGCAGGCGGACGCCTGGGTGATGCGCAGCCGGACCTTGTCGGTCGTGAGCGGCGCGGTCCGGATCAGGCGGCGGTTCCCGATGCTGGTTCCCCGGGCGAACTCGTGCCATGCGCCGTCGCGCCACGCGTCGAGCGCGAAGGCCTCGACCCTCTGGCCCAGGGGCAGGAACTCGCGCAGGCTCACCACGTTCAGCCGGGCAGGCCGCCCCAGATCGAGGACCAGCTCGGGCGTCGTAGCCGCATCGTCGGTCGTCCAGTACGTGTCCCGGTCGCCGTCGGAGACGTTCTCGGCGGCAAACGACCGATTCCCGCCGCGCGTGCCGCTGGCCGTGAGCTTCGCGCCCCGCGCCAGGTCCGTCGCGAACGTGGCGTCGAGAATCCGGCGGAATTCGCGCAGAGACGCGACATCGTTTTCGTGGATTCGGCCGCGCCTGTCGGGCGGCAGGTTCAGATTCAAGCAAGCGCCGCGCCCGACGGATTTGTAATAAATGTCGAGGAGTTCGGCGGGGGGTTTGACCTTCGAATCTTCGGCGGGATGATAGAACCAGCCGGGGCGTATGGAGACGTCGCATTCGCCTGGGAGCCAAGCCGTCCCGGGCCGTTCCCCGCTGTTCAGTCCTTCGCTGGAGCCGCCGGGGTGGCGGTTGGGCTTGGTCATATCGAGTGTTGCCCAGCACGGATCGCCCGCGATGCCCCGTTCGTTGCCGATCCAGCGGAAGTCGGGTCCGGCGTCGCTGAACATGCAGGCGAAGGGCTGGAGTTCGCGCACGATCGCCCAGGTATTCGGCCAGTCGTAGTAGGTGCGATTGTCGATCTGGCGCCTCTCCCGCGCGCCTCCGTAGTAGCCGTCGCCCCCGTTGGCGCCATCGAACCAAACGGTGAACAGTTCGCCGTATTGGGTGAGCAACTCGCGCAGTTGGTTGCGATAGTAGCGGATGTATTCGGGACGGGCGTAGTCGGCGTGGTTGCGGTCCCAAGGCGAGAGATAGACGCCGAATCTCAGGTTCTGGCGGCGGCAGGCCTCGCTGATCTCCCGCACCACGTCTCCGCGTCCCCCCTTCCACGGTGAGTTCTTGACCGAATGCTCGGTGAACCGGCTCGGCCAAAGGCAGAATCCATCGTGGTGCTTGGCCGTCAGGATCATCCCCGTCATCCCCGCCTCTCTGGCGGTCCTCGCAATCTGGTCCGCGTCAAAAGCCGCCGGGTTAAACACCTGCGGGCTTTCGTCGCCGTACCCCCATTCCTTGTCGGTGAACGTGTTCACCGTGAAATGAAGAAACCCGTAAAACTCCATCCCGTGCCAACGCAGTTGACGCTCCGTCGGGACCGGTCCGAACGGGACGGGGGCGTCGGTCGCATCGGCGCCGTTGAGGGAGATGCAGCCGGTCGAGGAGAGGAGCAAAGCGATCGCAGTGGCCTGGAGAACAAGGTGCCGGTGTTTCATGGGCGCGCAGTCTAGCGGCGGCGCATCCGGGAGTCGAGAGCAGGCCGGCGAATTGATGATTGAACCCCGGGTTGGGTCCGGACACACTCGATGCGCTGCCGATGAGCATTCGCGAAGACCAAACCAGGCGGTTGCGGGCACGATTCGGTTTCGCCGCCCGGGAGGTGTGGGCGTGCGTGCGGGAGAAGGAGGCTTGCCGGGCACGAGGATGAACCGCGTCGATTTTCTGCTGAATCTGGCGGGGCTGCTCTTGTGGCTCGAGTGGCGGGCGGTGCGATTGGGCGCGCCGCTGGCGGTGGCGGGGTCGATTTCCGCGGTCCTGAAGCAAGCCAAGCCGCGCCCGGCGCGGCGATGGCTGTACCTGGCGGCCCTGGTGGCGCTTCTGGGGATTCGGTGTGTGTTCTACTGGCGCGTTGGCTCCAAACTCGATTGGGTGCCGTCCCTCGACCTCGGAACCATCACCCTTCCGTTCAACAGCGTTTCGCTCGGGCGCATGGCCCTGTACTCCGTGTTGAGCTTCGGCGTCGTTCTGGCCGTGTTCCACCTTTGGCTCCTGCTGCTCTCGATGGTGAATCGGCGGGTGCCCGACACCGATTCGTGGCAACGCCTGGTGCGGCAGTACCTTGGCTGGATCGAGCCGTGGCCGGTCGCCGTGAAGCTGGCGGCGCCGATCCTTCTAGTGGGCGCCCTCTGGTGGTTTGCCCATGCGGAGCTCGTGCGCCAGGGGATGACAGCGGCCCCCGACTCTGCGGCGCATTTGGCGCAGCAGAGCCTCCTGGTCGGTCTGGGCACGATCCTGGCCTGGAAGTACTTGGTGATCGGCTTGCTCTTCCTGGGCCTGCTCAACACGTATCTCTATCTGGGCAGTTGGAGCCTCTGGACCTATGTTCAGGCCACCGCGCGCAACCTTCTCAGGCCCCTGCACCTGATCCCGTTGCGCTTTGGTCGCATCGACCTTCTCCCAGCGGTCGGGCTGGGATTGGCCTGGCTGGCCTTCGCCTACGCCCAGGCTGGCATCAGCCACCTGTTCGGCCGGCTCCCGTTATGAGCGGCGACTTCCTGCGTCTCCAGGGCGACGAGGTTCTTCTCGCCATCCGGGTTCAGCCCCGGAGTTCGCGCAACGAACTGGCCGGAGTGATCGGTCCCGAACTCAAGGTCCGGATCGCTGCCCCGCCCGTCGACGACGCGGCGAACGAGGAGGTGCTCCGCTTCCTGGCCCGGACCCTGGGCTGCCCCCGGAACCAGCTCCGTTTGGCCCACGGGCGCACCTCGCGACACAAACGCGTCGGCATCCGCGGCCTCTCGGCTGACCAGGTGCGCCAGAAGCTCGGCGCGGTCGAGTGATCCGGGGCATTTTCGCCGACGCGGCGTGTTTCGCCGCTTGCCAAGGCGGCGCTTTGTTTTCAAAATGCGGCTCGAATGTTGCGCCAATGGGCGCGAATGGAAGCCTGAGAACACCCATGATCAAGCCAGCCAAATTGGAACTCGATGGCCAAGTCTACGAACTGCCCACGCTCCGGGGCACCGAAGGCGAACCTGCGGTGTCGATCGCCGCGCTGCGTGACAAGTCGGGGCACATCACGCTGGATGACGGATACTCGAACACCGGTTCCTGTCGGAGCGCCATCACGTTCATCGACGGCGAAAAGGGGATTCTCAGGTACCGCGGCATCCCGATCGAGGAGCTGGCCGAGAAATCCACGTTCGTCGAGACCGCATATCTTCTGATCTACGGGAATCTCCCGACCCGCGCCCAATTCCGCGCGTTCTCGGAGCTGCTGACCGACAACGAGAATCTCCACGAGGACATGAAGTACCACTTCGAGGGTTTCCCCTCGACGGCGCACCCGATGGCGATCCTCTCGGCGATGATCAACGCCAGCAGTTGCTTCTATCCCGGGCTCAACGGCCCGCGCAACGCCGATCGGTTCGACGTCCATGCGGCGCGGCTCATCTCGCAGGTGCGCACCATTGCGGCTTTCTCGTACCGGAAATCGCGGGGGCTGCCGATCATCTATCCGAAGCGCGCCTACAAGTACACCGCCAACTTCCTGCACATGATGTTCTCGGATCCGTACGAGGACTACAAGCTGCAGCCGGAGATCGTGCGGGCGCTCGATCTGATCTTCCTGCTCCATGCCGACCACGAGCAGAACTGCTCGACGGCCACGGTGCGGATGGTGGCATCGAGTCAGGCCAATTTGTTTGCCTGCGCCGCGGCGGGCGTCTGCGCGCTCTGGGGGCCGCTGCATGGCGGCGCCAACCAGGCCGTCGTCGAAATGCTCGAGGAAATCCACAAGTCCGGCGACGACGGCTCGAAATTCATCGCCGCCGCCAAGGACAAGAACAGCGGGCGGCGCCTGATGGGCTTCGGGCATCGGCTCTACAAGAACTACGATCCCCGCGCCACGATCATCAGGAAGGCCTGCGACCAAATCCTGAAACGCATCCAGGTCGCCGACCCGCTGCTGGACATCGCCAAACGGCTGGAAGAGGCGGCCCTCAACGACCCGTACTTTGTCGAGCGGAAGCTCTATCCGAACGTCGACTTCTACAGCGGCATCATCATGCGGGCGGTGGGGATCCCGCTCGAGATGTTCACCGTGATCTTCGCGATCGGGCGCATGCCAGGTTGGATTGCGAACTTCAAGGAGATCATGGAGGATCCCAAGGGCCGCATCTACCGCCCCCGCCAGATTTACGTCGGCGCGGGCTTGCGCCACTACGTCCCGCTCGAACAGCGGGAGCAGTAGCCGCGCCCGGTCTGGCCGATCGGCTTCACGACCGCTTCGGGGCGGACAGCGAGTCTTTGATGCGCTTGATGTGGCCGCGGCCCATCCCCTTCACCTCGCACCCGAGTTCGAGATACCGGCGGATCTGGGCGTCGCTCAGGATGCAGAAGCAGTCGACGACGGCAAACGGCTTGCCCACCTGACGGAACAGATCGTCGGGGTCGAGTTTGAGGTACTGCTGGTGGCGGACCGCGAAGACAACGGCGTCGACGCCGTTGAGCGCGGCCTTGAGATCGGGCTGGATGCGCAGGTTGACGAGCTGGTCCTGGCGATGGAAAAAGCGCTTGAGACTGTATCCGGGGTGCGGATAGGTGTCCTGGGCCTCGAGCTCCCACCAGTGCTCGACGTACGGATCGTGGACCTTCACGTCAGCCCCCATCTCGGCGAGCTTGCGCACCATGACTTCGGAGCCGCTGTAGCGCGTGTCCCCGACGTCTTCCCGATACGCCGCCCCCAGGATCAGGACCTCGGCGGCCGCCAGCGGCTTGCCCATGTTGCGCAAGGCGTCGCGCACCAGTTGGGGCGTGTGAAGCGAGCGGGTGTCGTTGATGTTGATGGCTGCCGGGGTGATTTTGAAAATGTTGTCTTCCCAGCCGAAGATGTGCTTGTAGGCCCACATGCCGAGGCCGCCGTCCTTGGGCAGGCAATACCCGCCGATGCCCGGCCCGGGGAAAATCAGGTTCGAATGGGTTGGGCGAACCCGGATCGCCTCGATCACCTTCTTCAGGTCGACCCCGTTGCGCTCGGCGAACACCGACCATTCGTCGAGAAACGCCAGAATGGTGGCCCGGTAGCTGTTCTCAACGATCTTGGCAGTCTCAGACTCGATGGGCCGGTCCAGAACGGTGAGCGGGAACTTCTCCGTGTTGAGCACGTCCTTGAGGAACCGGACGACCTTGTCGCGGGCTTCGTCGTTGATCCCGCTGCACACGCGCCAGAAATCACGGATGGACGCCACGTAATTGCGCCCCGGCATGACGCGCTCGTAGCTGTGGGCGAGGAGCGGCTCCGACGCAATCCCGCGGCGCTCGAAGATCTTCTTCATGATCGGGTAGGCCACCTGCTCGGTTGTCCCGGGAGCCACCGTCGTCTCGATCAGGACCAGCGCGCCGGCGGGGATCCGTTCGGCGATCGTGCCGATCGAGGCTTCGAGCGCCTCCATGTCCGCCGCGCCGGTGCGGACGTCTCCCAACGACTCCTTCAGATAGTCGCATTGCACGTCCACGACCACCACGTCGGCCAATCGGAGCGCCTCCTCCGTGAAGGTGGCCACCAGCGTCTTGCTCTCCTTGACGCACCGCATAATCAGCGTCTCGACCTCCGGATCCTCCGCCTTGACGGGCGAAATCCCCCGGTTCAACAACAGGATCTTCCAGTAACTCCGCGGACTCGGCCTCTGCATCCCAATCACCAGCTTGTTCGGGCGGCCGGTCTTCTTGTCCCGCGCATCGGCCACCACCGCCGCCATCACCGCCCCCACAAAACCGAGCCCGACCACAACGACTACCTCCTGACCCTGCTTGCGCCGCGCCTTGGCAAGGGCTTCGAGACGCGCAAATTCCTTCTGGTAGTCCTTCGCACTGGGCAACGGGAACTTCTCGCCGGTCGGACTGATGGAAACGGACTTGGCTTCTTTCATAGAGAGTTTGCGGATGCGTTGTGCGGTCGATCGCGGCGCGTTTATAGGGGGAGGCTTGCCCCCGGTCAAGACTTGGGCGTTGTCTTCCACCCCCGCCCGCGCCATTGTCTGCCCCGACAAACGCACCGCCGCCTCAGACTCGCGCTCCTATGCGAACACTCGATCTCCGACCGCCCGACGCCTGCCACTACGATCTGGCGGCTCTGGGTGAAATCATGCTCCGCTTCGACCCCGGCGAGGGGCGCATCCGCAACGCGCGGGCTTTCCGCGTCTGGGAAGGGGGCGGCGAATACAACGTCGCCCGCGGACTACGCCGGTGCTTCGGTCTGAAGACGGCGGTGTGCACTGCATTCGCCGACAACGAGGTCGGGCGCCTTCTCGAAGATCTGCTCCTTCAGGGCGGCGTGGACGGCCGCTTCATCCGATGGGTCCCTTTCGACGGCGTCGGCCGCACCGTGCGCAACGGACTCAACTTCACCGAACGCGGCTTTGGCGTGCGCCCGGCGCTGGGCGTCTCGGATCGCGGCCACACCGCAGCCAGCCAGCTCCGGCCCGGCGACTTCGATTGGGACCACCTGTTCGGAGATCTGGGTGTCCGGTGGTTCCATACCGGCGGCATTTTTGCCGCGCTGAGTGACACCACGCCCCAACTGGCCATCGAGGCCGTCCGGAAAGCCAAGCAGCACGGGACCGTGGTCTCGTACGACCTCAATTACCGCCCGAGCCTCTGGAGAAGCATTGGCGGTCTGGAACGCGCCCAGGAGGTGAACCGCGAGATCGCGCGCCACGTCGACGTCATGCTGGGCAACGAGGAGGATTTCACCGCCTGCCTCGGATTCCGGGTCGAAGGGGCCGACGACCGCATGCTGCGCCTCGATGTCAGCGCCTTCCAACGAATGATCGAAACAGCCGTGAAGGCGTATCCGAACTTCAAGGCCACCGCCACCACCCTGCGCGCCGCACGGACCGCCACGCGAAACGATTGGGCCGCAATCGCCTGGATGAACGGTCAGTTCTACGAGAGCCGACAGTATCGGGACCTCGAAATTCTCGATCGCGTCGGCGGAGGCGACAGCTTCGCGGTCGGTTTCATTTATGGCCTCATGGCCACGGGCGACCCGCAACAGGCGGTTGAGTATGGCGCCGCCCACGGAGCGCTTGCCATGACCACCCCGGGCGACACCTCGATGGCAACGCGGGCTGAAGTCGAGAGACTGATGCAAGGCGATGCAGCCAGGGTCCAGCGGTAGAATCCTTGAGCGGTGGAATGTGTTGCAGACATGTCGAGTCTCTGTGCTGCGCTCGAGGGGTGGAGTGTATCCGCAGCGATACTCGACCGACCGAGGAACGAAGCAGATGGCCCGGT
>CAYPUR010000236.1:2938-7436 GCA_964413865.1 uncultured Verrucomicrobiota bacterium | reverse complement strand
TGACTTCTCTTGTGAACTCCTGCTTCGCGGTGGCAAAAAGTGGTGAGAAATGCAGGCTAGGCTTCCTCGACGACCTTCAGTTCGAGCGTGGCTGCCAACTCCATCACCGCGTTGCGGAAATCGCCATAGCAGGTGACCCGATGCCAGCCCGATTGGTCCCAGTACCGAAACAGCTTCTCGATGTCGCCAATCGGTTCGGCGCAGAGCTTGGTCCGGCAGGCCCGGTCGTCCAAATCGTTCGCCACGGTCCGTGCGCGGTGCATGATGACTTCCTTCCGCTTCTGATCGAACTGAACCGTGGTTGTGATGTAACCAACCGGCAGGATGGACCGGACGGATGCCCCCTGCCGATCCTCGGAATGCGTCATGATCTCGAAAGGACTCGCCTTGCCGCGCGGGCCAAACGGCTTGTTCGATGCGACGCAATGGGCATAGACGATCTCGCGCTTCGACGTGTCAATCACCGGATCGGAGATGTAGCCGGGCCGGCCACGGCTGAGGATGGTCAGGATGATCATCGCCGACGTGGACCGCACGTCGGCTTCGCACGCGCCAACCATGCCTTCGTTGAGCAACTGATGGAAGCCGAGGCACGGATAGGCATGGATATGCCCGCCATAGAAACCGCCCAGGCAATCGATGGTGATCGCGTTGGCGATGTATTTCTTGAGCAGCGCCTTCTGGGCCAGATACATCGCCGCACTCTCTTCGAGCGTCTTGCGAGTCACATCCGTGACGTCCGTCGCCCCCCGCTGCCAGCGATCCGCCAGCGCCCCCGTCTGGTCCTTGTCCGCGCTCTTCCACGCATCGTTCAACTCAGCAAACGCCACGTTGTAAACGGAAATGCCCAAAACAGGCTCCGCCCACCCCGATTCCGTGCCTCGCACCGCCAGAATCCGCGATTCCTTCATCTGGCGCATACATTCGGGGATCGCCGTGGTCGGCATCGGGTCCGGGCAGATGCCCGACGTGCTCGCAAAAGGCGTCCGCCCACGGCGCGCAACCGATGTCACTTCGCCAAAACGCCTCGCGGACAGCCCTTCCTTCATCAGCCCAAAGCACTTCACCGCCTCGACCAGGTCGTCCGCGCTCGACGAAGAAACAAAGCCGATGTTGCCGGCCCCCTGCCGCAGGAACGCGGCGTTGTACACCAGGAAACCGCCACTGCCGCCATACTTGAAATCCACGTACAGAACCGGCTTGCCCGAAGTGGCGATTGTCTGCACCACCCGGTTCCACGCGTTCATCTGGTAGACGATGTAGCCGTCAATCGACGCCGATTCATCGGCCGCCAGGATCTCCTTGGCCTGCTCCGGACCCGTGGCCAGCGATGCCACGAATTGGAAGTCCGGACACCGCTGTGCCAGAATTGTGTTGATTCCCTCCATCACAGGCCGGAAATCGAACCCCTTGTTCGGCCAATCCGGACCCGGCTGAACCGGCGCGTGCAGCGCGTAGATGATCCGAATCTTCATCTTCGGGGCCGTCACCTCGGCCCCCCGAGACCACGCGGGAAGTGTCAGCGCCCCCGCCGCCGCGGCGCAACGCGCGCATCCCGAAAGGAATTGACGCCGGCTGACGCCGCAACCCAAACACTGGAGATACGATCGGTCGGTCTTCATGATTTGCCCTTCTTCTGCCCACCGTTGTTTGCCCATCCCGCTCTTCACTCGCATCACCCGCCGGTCGCCCTGCCGCCCAGCGGACACCCTTCGCCGCGGCCCGAACGCCCCGTCCGGACTCGCCTTCAGCCGCCGCCCGGGACAGACAATGACGGCCACGGGCTTCACCGGCAAGGTTTATGGCGCGAGGCTTCAGAGTCAAGACAGCCGTGCGCACAACCATTGACGGAGCCGATATCGGGTGTGGCTGTCCACTGCCCGATAGGCTTTACTCACCGGTCCCAGGCAGAAGTAGTTGGCCCATCCTCGCAATTTGCGATTCAGGTCGGCCACTAAATCTTCGGTCCGGTCCCTCAACGTTGACCTTTGAGTCCGCTCGCTCACTTCGGCACAAATACGCTCGATGCGCTTCTTTGCGGGGCGTGTTCCCAGGTAGGCGCGGCCAGTCCGGGTCGAGTAGCACCACCCAATCGTGTAACCCAGAAAGTCGAAACTCTCTTCGGTCACACGGCAGGTTTTGGTCTTCTTCTCGTTCACGGTCAGTTTGAGCGCACCCATGATCTTCTGCATCCGCTCCCGCGCCTCCTGCGCCGAACCCCGACACAGAATCACGAAATCGTCCGCATAATTCACGATGTGTGCTCCCAACCGTTCCTCCCAGCCTTGCTGCTTCCAGCCCAGGATGAAACGCCGCATGTAGAGGTTGGCCAATAAGGGCGAAATCGGTGCCCCTTGCGGAGTGCCCCTTCCGGTATCCTTATTGACCGTCGTGCGCCGTTTGCGCCCTTGATCGTCGGTTTCCTCCACCGCCATTTCCAGCCATTGCTGGATCAGCTTCAGTACCGCCCCGTCGCTGACACGTCGCGCTACGCTCTTCATCAACTCGTGATGGGGAATGGTATCGAAGTAGCCGCTGAGGTCAGCATCGACCACGTCGCGGTGTCCTCGATTGACCAACCCGTGCACGGCTCGAATCGCGTCATGGGCGCTGCGGTCGGCTCGGTAGGCGTACTGTTCCTCCGGCATATCCGCCTCGAAGATCGGACTGAGCACGATGACGGCTGCCATCTGCACCACCCGGTCCCGAATACAAGGAATGCCTAGCGGCCTGAGTTTGCCGTCGGCCTTCGGGATGTACACCCGTCGCACGGCTTGCGGCCTGTAGGTCTTCGCTTTGAGTTGTTCCGTCAATCCATCCAGCCACGTCTCCAAGCCTCCCGACTCGATCTGCTCGAAAGTTCGTCCGTCAACGCCGGCGCTTCCACCGTTGGCACGGCAGCGTTGCCAGGCGAACGTCAGAACGTCCCGACGATAGATCTTGTCGTACAGACTGTAGAAGCGCAGGGCCGGATTTGCCTTCGCTTTGGCCTGCAATGACTTCTGGAGGTTCCAAACACTCTCTGGAGTTGTTAGGCTCATGCCAATCTCCGGGCTTTCCCTTCTTCGGCCATTCCCTTGAACTGAGGCTCCTTCGCTCCCCCGGCATTACCCGGCTTCATCGCTACTACGGGCCTCTCCGTCACCCGCTTCGGCCCCGTCTGCCCCTCGCGGGGTCCGGGTTGACCGCTGCGTGCGGTCACCGACACGGGCTTCCCGTGCTTGCGCAGAACTCCTGCTGCCCAGCATGCCGTCACCACTACCTCGGTGAACTCGCCGGGTGCTCTCTTCGCTCGCTTCCCCAGCGATACCAGCCTTCCCCGTTTTCCAACCGGGTCGGCGTTCACATTGCCCGTTTCGAGGCTTGCTCGGTGTTTACTCACGTTACGGCCTGCTCGTTCGCTGATCCTCAGAAAGGACCTTTGACGTCGGAGGCTTCGACCGGGCGCATCGCTACGCCCAACCGCTCCAACTGCTACCGGCGGAGCGAAAGTTGCCGGGTGGGTTTCCTTCTGACTTCTCCCACTGAAGTCCTGCACCCTTCACGGCGCACTGAGAAATGCGGGCTAGCGAAGCTTGCCACCGAGCTTGATGACGATTAGCTTGCGCGCCCGGTTTTCGGTTGGCAGGCGCGGGTGGCGGCGCATCGCCGCAGTTCGAGCAGCAGGAAAACATGAGCGAGTCCTTTATCCAAAACCTCTTTGCGGAGCGGATCGGCGGGCGTCATTACGGCAAGTCGACGGCGATCTACAAGTTCGAGAAGATCAAGCGCGCCAGACGCGCCGCCCTCGAAGCCAATCCGGGCTCTGAGATCATCGACATGGGTGTGGGCGAGCCGGACGAGATGGCCTTTCCCGAAGTCGTCGAGGAACTCGCGCGCGAGGCGCGCAAGCCGGAAAACCGCGGGTATGCCGACAACGGCGACGCCGTGCTCAAACGGGCCGCGGCGCGCTATCTCGAGCGCGTGTGCGGCGTGCCGGGGATCGATCCGGACACGGAGGTCCTGCACTCGATCGGCAGCAAGGCCGCCTTGTCCGTCCTGCCCGCCGCTCTCGTGAATCCCGGCGATTGCGTCCTGATGACCACGCCAGGCTACCCGGTGTTCGGCACCCACGCCACCTACTACGGCGGACGCGTCCACAACCTGCCATTAACCGAAGCCAACGGGTTCCAGCCCGATCTCGATTCCGTTCCGGACGATCTCCTGCGCCGGGCCAAGGCCCTGGTCCTGAACTATCCCAACAACCCGACCGGCGCCAGCGCCACGCCGGAGTTCTTCCGCGAGGTGGTCGCTTTTGCCCGCCGCCGCGGGATCGTGGTGGTCCATGATGCCGCCTATGCCGCGCTTGTGTTCGAAGGCCAGCCGCTCAGTTTCCTGGCCACGCCCGGCGCCAAGGAGGTCGGAGTCGAGCTCCACTCGTGCAGCAAGAGCTTCAACATGACCGGCTGGCGCTGCGGATTTGTCGCCGGCAATCCCCTGCTCGTGAAGGCCTACGGCG
>CAYPUR010000236.1:0-2928 GCA_964413865.1 uncultured Verrucomicrobiota bacterium | reverse complement strand
CGATGTCAAGGACAACACGGATTCGGGCCAGTTCCTCGCCATCCAGCACGCCGCGGCGTACGGACTCGATCATCCGGAGATCACGCGCCAGATTGCGGCCAAGTATTCGCGGCGCATGAGCGCGCTCGTCGAGACGCTGCGTGCGGCGGGTTTCGACGCGCGCAAGCCGAAGGGGTCATTCTTCCTCTACGTCAAAGCCCCGCGGGCGGCCACCCCGCATCAAGGGCCGCGCATCGCGTTCTCGTCGGCCGAGGAGGTGTCGCAGTGGCTGATCGCCGAGCGCTTGATTTCGACGGTGCCTTGGGACGATGCCGGGGCGTATCTGCGCTTCAGCGTCACCTTCGCCGCGCGCGACGCCGCGGACGAGCAGCGGGTTCTGGCGGAGTTGGGCCGACGGTTGAGCGGAGTCCGCTTCGAGTTCTACTGAGTCTCGCCCTTGGTCACGCGGAGGAAGACGTCTTCGAGGCCGAGTTCGTCCTCGCGCAATTCGAGCAGCCTGGCGCCGCCCTGGACGAGCGCCGTGGCGATGATGCTGTGGTCGGCGTCCTGGTCGGCGAGGGTCACCTTGAGCCGGCCATCGGTCAACTCGACCTCGGACACTTCAGGCTGCGCCTTGAGCAGTGCGACCGCCGGATCGGTCTCGCCCGCCACGCGCACCCAGACGACGCGTCCGCTGGACATCTGGTCTCGCACTCCCTGGACGGGGCCGGTGTAGATGAGCTTGCCTTTCTCGATGATGGCGACCCGATTGCAGAGCGTCTCGAGTTCGCTGAGGATGTGCGACGAGATGATGATCGTCTTGCCCAGACGCTGGAGTTCCTGAAGGATGGCCATCATCTCGATGCGCGCGCGCGGATCGAGGCCGCTGGCCGGTTCATCGAGCAACAACACCCGCGGATCGTGAATCAGGACGCGGGCCAGGCCGAGCCGTTGCTGCATGCCGCGGCTCAACGCCCCGATGATCGCCCCCTTCTTCTCGGTCAACCCCACCAACTCGAGCACGTCATTGACCGTCTTCTCCCGCTGATGGGCGGGTATCTTGTAACAGGCCCCGAAGAAATCGAGGTACTCCGTCACCTCCATGTCCTTGTACACCCCGAAAAAGTCGGGCATGTAGCCAATGATGTGCCGCACCGCATCGGCATCCTTCACGACATCATGTCCGAGGACCTCGGCGGTGCCGGCCGAAGGCATCAGGAACGTGGCCAGAATCCGAAGGGTCGTGGTCTTGCCCGCCCCGTTCGACCCGATGAAGCCGAACAGATCGGCCTGATTCACCGTCAGGCTGAGGTTGTCGAGCGCCACCATGTCCCCATAGAGGCGGGTCAGATTGAGCGTTTGGACGGCGGGCTTCGGGTTGGTGCCAGCCTGGGCTTGCGAGGCGTTGTGTGCCGGTGTCGCTTGCATGGGGTCTTTCAAGGGGCGGGCTCCACCGGCGCCGGCCCGCTCACGGGAACGGCCAGGCGATAGAGAGTGCTCTGCGCACGGCGCGGCGGTTTGTGCTTCAACATGGAACTGGCTGTCGGGCTGCGGCCGGGGTCCCACGCCAGAAGGACGGCATCCCCGCGCGCGATCAAGGAACTCAACTCGAATCCCGGCGGGTAGACAAACGCGCGCTGCTGTCCCTGGTATAAACCCAACTGGCTGATGAACGTCGCCGCAATCAGCGTGTTCGGATTCGCTTCGAGCCGCGCCTGCGCCGTGCTCCCAAAGGCCTGGCGCCGCCCCGCCGCCGCGCCCGTAAACCCCTGTCCGAACCGACGCACAAACTGTTCGAGCGCCTGGCCGGTGGAGAGCTGGACTTGCGCCGTCTTGGTCTCTCCGGCATCGAGGCCGCCCAGCTCGTAGATCTGCCCCCGGAACGCCAGGTGCAGGCTCGGAAACGCATGGGGCAGCCCGTTGCGCAGCGTCACCCGGATCGAGCCGCTCTCTTCCTGGATATCCAGAGCCAGCGGCGCCGCAGCCGGTTCGGTCCAGTCGCTGACATACAAGAGCGACGTCCAGACGGGCACCTCGACCTCGGCCCGAAAGCTGTTCGCGACAATCTCGGCCTCGACCCGGCTGCTCTCCTGCCCCCCACCCGAGGGCCCGAGGAACTCGCCGCGCAGCGCCGCAAACGGCTGATCGCCCGCCAGCCTGTAACGGGCGTTCACGGACGAGTAGAGCGACGCATAGGTGCGGCCCCGCAACTCGACATCGCCGGCGCGCGGCAGGACGTCGACCAGATGCAGTTCGTTCCACTCCGTCTCACCCGCGCGCAGCTTGTAGCCGATGAAATAGATCAGCAGCGAAAACGCCACCACATAGATCGGGAAGGTGATCCAGGTCAGCATCTGGCGGTTGATCTTCTTGAGCCACCAGTGATCGATCGGGCCGATCACGAGCAAATACACCACAAGCAGCGCCAGCAGCCACTCGACCGGCAGCTTGCGCACCTGCCGCGAATCGATCATCGCGCCCAACACGCTGTCCACACTCCAGCCGCCATGGAAAAACTGCGCCGGCGCATCCAAGGCGTCGCCGGGCAGCTTGAAGAGCCGCGCCCAGAACCAGGACCGGTTCTTCCACGACTTGAACGGCTCGCGTTCCGGACTGAAGGCCAGCACCGTCACCTGGCCGCGCCCGCGAGGGGCGGTCACAACCAGCGGCGCGCCGCCCAGGGACACCACCGCCTCGCCGTCGTTCACGACGGTCGAGAAGGCTGGAAACTCCGCCAACTCGAAAGCTGGATCCGGCTGCAACGCGGTGTACGGGTCGGCTCCGGACGCCGCCGGCGGCGGACGGCCCGGCGTGCGACTCGCACCGGGCAGCGGGCTGAAGGATCTCGAGGAGCGCAGGCCGACGCCGGACCGCAGTCATTCGTGGAGGACGCCTTGGCTGCGGTTGGTGCGGATCTCTCCGAGAGTCACCGGCAGCAACCCGCGCAAC
>CAYPUR010000235.1:0-7522 GCA_964413865.1 uncultured Verrucomicrobiota bacterium | reverse complement strand
CTTCATCACGTGAAAACGGTCGAACACGATCAGCGCGTTGGGCAGATGGCGCGCCACACTCGATGCATAGGCTTGGCTCATGTCCATTGCCACCGCCTCGATCTGTGCCCCGCTGGCCTTGAGCCGCCGCCAAAACCCGTGCAACGCCTCCCCGCCTCGCCCGCGCCCCACCCACACAATCCGACCGCTCTCCTGGTCAATCACCAGCGTCAGGTACTTCTTCTTGCGCCCCAGCCAGATCTCATCGATCGCCAACCGCCCCAGATCCTTGAGCCGGATATGCTTGTAATCCTTGGTCAACCGCTCCTTAACGATCCCCTTGACCGTGTCCCAGCACAGCATCGTCAACTCCGCCACGTCCAGGATCGTCATCATCCGGCTCAGATTGATCACGTATCGCTTGAGTTGTCGGCTCAGGTGCTCGTGCGCCTCGACAAAGGGGGGGAGACCTCCCACGTCTGCCCGCACCTCTTACACCGGTAGCGCGGCACCTCCGCTTTGACGAACACCGGCTTCAACCCGATGGGCACCATCCGCACTTTGCGCTCCCGCCGCCCATGCCCGACGAACTCCTAGCTCTGGCCCAGCTTCAGTATCGCGTGTCACCGGCCCCGTCCCCCAGCGGGTGTAAGATCAGCCGATGCACATTACCCGCCATGTATAATCCGCAATTATCTCATAATAAATGCCTTACACAACAAACGAGCCCTGGAGTGGGCTTTCTGAGCCATGCGAATGTCGGCATGGTTTACAATGCATGGGAGTCGATCTATAGGGCGCGATGGAGGAGCGAATTTGTTATGTGTTCTATACTAAGGCCTTACACAGCAAAAGCGAATGAGATATTAGTGTTGGCACGGAAACAGCTTTAGCACAAGCGTTCGTGATTGTTTTTGTATCGCAGATGCGCGAACAAGCTAAAGGCAGCAATTGGAGCTCGGATAGAAATACAATGAATACCAGAATGCGACACGTGCCGGCCCTGATTTGGGCGACGGGATTGGTCATGAGTGCGACGGCGCTCGCCGACTACATCCCCATTCTTGTGGTCAACGACACGACGAGGATGCAGACCGTCTCATTCAGCATCTCGGGCGGCGCCTACCAGAGCGGTCTGGCTGGAGCGATCAAGATGGACGTTAACAGGCCAGGTGGAGGGGGCGTCTACGCTGGGGATCCGGAGATCTTCTGGACTTACTGTCTGGACATCGCTCCGAACCTCTACCTGAACTACACGTACAACTTCGAACCGAAGACTTTCCCCAATCCCCAAACACCTCCACCGAGTCCCGGTTGGGTGACTGACGGCATCTACAGGGCAGCTTATCTGTTCAATACACAGCATGACATCTTGGACGCGAATCCCCCGGTTGACGCAACACATGCTGCGGCTCTGCAAGTGGCGATTTGGGAGTGCCTCTACGACACCGACTTGAACCTTGCTCAAGGGGTCTTCAAGCTTGGGACAACGGGCGACGTGCAGACGTATGCGCAGCAGTACCTTGCCTTGGTCCAGAACGGTGCGCCGATCAAGTACACGTCGACTTGGCTCGATCCCAAAGAAGCGACTCAAAGTCTGCTGTACAGGCCTGTCCCAGACGCAGGCAGCACGCTTGCCATGCTCGGCTTTGCCGCACTCGGTATCTGTGCGATACGGAGCAGAAACAGAGCCTGATCTCGGGTCCGACGAACCAGGCACGATCTTGTGAAACACCGCCGGGCGAATGCCCGGCGGTGTTCTGTTTTGTCTGGCTGCCACCCGCCCGCTGACATCGAAACAGCCTGGTCTCCGCTCTCACCGGACGCGTCCGTGCCGCAGCGGTTGGCCGGGGCGCGCGCCGGTGACCTGGCTGTCTTTGACCACAGGCACGCCATTCACCAGGACCAGAGGGATGCCTTCGGGGTAATGATGGGGATCGTTGTATGTGGCCGTGTCGCGAATGGTTGCCGGGTCGAATGCCACGAGATCGGCCCAGGCCCCGGGGCGCAACTGGCCGCGGTCCTCGATGTGGAAGGTGGCCGCCGGCAGGCTGGTCATTTTGCGGATCGCATCTTCGAGCCGGAGCACTTTCAGTTCGCGCACGTACCTGCCAAGCACGCGCGCATTGTTGCCGTAGCCGCGCGGATGGGGGACTCCTTTGCCCAACTCACGCACGCTGCTGTCCGAGCCGATCATCGTGTTGGGATGACGCATGAAGATCTGCAGATCCTGCTCGTTGATCCCGTGGAACACGCCGTCCGCCCCGCCCCGGAGCTCGATGTCGAGGATCAGTTCGATCTGGTCCTCGAGCGTGCCGCTTCCACGGCGGGCGCGGGCGGCCTCGGCCACATTCAGACCGTTGAGAGTCTGGTCGTGTTTGCAGAACGCGATGACGGCATAGGCGTAGTTGGTCCGGCCCCCGCGATCGAGGATGCGTTTCATGCCGGCGATCAGATCGGCTTTCGAGGCCGGATCGGCCAGACGCCGGGCGAAGCCCTCCGCCCCCCCCTCGAGGGCCTGGTCCGGGATGAGCTGGCTCAGGCCCGTGCTGGCGGCTGTGTACGAGTACTGGTCCTGGGTGATGTCCAACCCTTCAGCGCGAGCCCGTTCGATGGCCCCAAGGACGGCGTCAGCCTGCCCCCACGACGCCGGGCCTGACAGTTTGATGTGCGAGACCTCAGCCGGCAAACCGGCCTCGCGCGCCACCCGGAACACCTCGTCGAGCGCCGGGAAGATCTCCCGTCCTTCGTTGCGCATATGACTTGCGTACAGTCCGTCATGCGCCTCCACCACGCGCGCCAACTCGACGATCTCCGGCGTCCGGGCGAAGCTGCCGGGGGGATAGATCAGGCCGGTCGACATGCCGATTGCCCCGTTGCGCATGGCCTGGTTGACCTCGGATTTCATCCGCGCCAACTCGTCCGCGGTCGGTTCGCGGTCGAACGAGCCGCCCATGACGCGGCCGCGGACCGTCCCATGCCCGACGAGGGTGGCGGCGTTGATGGTGGCGCCCGTCCGCTCGATGTCGGCGAAGAACCGGCCCACGTCCGGAGCGGATTCACCGCAATTGCCCGTCACCACAGTCGTGACTCCCATCCGAATGAAGTTCTCGGCCAGCGGTTGTTCGGCCAGTTCATCGACGTGGGTATGGACGTCAATAAAGCCGGGAGCGAGCACCAGGCCGCGCAGGTCGAGTTCCGACCTTGATTGGCCTTCGACCCGGCCCACGACGGCAATGCGGCCGTCTTTGACAGCCACGTCAGCAAAGAAGGCCGGGTTGCCCGTGCCGTCGACCACGCGCCCGTGGCGCAGCACAAGGTCGAAATCGGCGGCAGTCCCTCCGGAGCCCGGTGTCATCAGCAACGACGCGGCAGTTGCAGCAGACCAAAGTCTCATCCGACGATTATGAAGACCGTGGCCTTCGCCACAAGACATTCCCCGGGATCGATCAACCGCCGGCGCCAATGCCTGCGCCGACCTCCACGCGGGAGGGGCGACGTCCTCGTCGCCCGCGACCCCATTGGTCGGGTTCGAGGATGTGAGTCTGGGAACGCACCCGAATGACGCAGTTGCCGGGCGTCAATCCGTCGGCTAAGCTCCCGTTCCGATGTGGGCGCTCTTAAAGGAATTCCTGGTCTTCCTGCGCCAGGAGAAGAAGTGGTGGCTGGTGCCGCTGGTGGTGCTCCTGCTTGGTGTGGGGGCGCTTCTGATCTTCGGCACCAGCTCAGGCATCGCCTGGGCGCTTTACCCCTTCATGTGAGCCCGGATGTGAGACTCCGCGAAGCTTTATGAAACATCCGGGCTAAAGCATGGCCGGCGCCGTCCATATCCTCGGTCTTTCGGCATACTATCACGACTCGGCGGCCTGCTTGCTGCGCGATGGCGCGATCGTGGCCGCGGCGCAGGAGGAACGCTTTTCGCGTGTCAAGAACGACTCGCGATTCCCCAGGCAGGCGATCGAGTTCTGCCTCAGGCACGGGGCGATCAAGCCGCCTCAGCTCGCCGCAATTGTCTTTTACGACAAGCCGATCCTGAAGTTCACGCGGATGCTCGAGAGCTACCTGGCCGTCGCTCCGGCCGGCTGGCGGACGTTCGCGGGGATCCTGCCCAGTTGGTTTTCCGAGAAACTCGACCTGCGCAAGACCATTCGGGACGAGATCCCGGATTTGCCGGCGTCGGTGCCCATTCTTTTCACCGAACACCACCAGGCCCATGCCGCGGCGGCCTTCTTCCCCAGCCCGTTCCGGGAATCGGCGATTGTCACGTGCGACGGTGTGGGTGAGTGGGCCACCACGACGATCGGATTGGGGCGCGGGACGGAGCTCGAGTTGCTCAAGGAACTGCGCTTCCCCCATTCGTTGGGTCTGCTCTATTCCGCCTTCACGTCGTATTGCGGATTCCGCATCAACTCGGGCGAGTACAAACTGATGGGGTTGGCGCCGTATGGCGAGCCGGTGTACGAGGACGCGATCCGGCGCGAGTTGGTCGATCTCAAGGAGGACGGTTCGCTCTGGCTAAACCTGGACTACTTCCATTTCCTCCGCGGCACGACCATGACGAATGAGCGGTTTCACCGGCTCTTCGGCGGCCCGCCTCGACCGCCCGAGGGGCCGATCGAGCGCCGGCACCTGGATGTCGCGCGCTCGATTCAAGTCGTGACGGAGGACGCGATGGTGGGGCTGGCCCGGCACGCGCGCGCGGTGACCGGTCTGCCGCACCTCTGCCTGGCGGGAGGCGTGGCGCTCAACTGCGTCGCCAACGGCCGCATCCTGCGCGAGCGTCTCTTCGATCGCCTCTGGATCCAGCCGGCGGCCGGCGATGCCGGAGGCGCCTTGGGGGCGGCGCTGGCCGCCTGGCACAGCCGATGGCAGGGTCCCAGGGACCAGCCTGCCGCGGAGGATCCGGAAGGGGATGCCATGCAGTCGGCCCTGCTCGGCCCTGCGTTCACCGACGGCGAAATCGAAGCCGCGCTGCGGGTCCACGGGGCCGTGTACGAGCGCCTGGATTCGGATGCCCTGCTCCAGCGCGTCGTCGCGTGGCTGGCCGCCGAGAAGGTCGTGGGCTGGTTCCAGGGGCGCATGGAGTTCGGACCGCGCGCCTTAGGCAATCGCTCGATTCTGGGCGATCCGCGATCGCCCCGGATGCAATCGGTGATGAATCTCAAGGTCAAGTTCCGCGAGTCGTTTCGCCCGTTCGCCCCCGTGGTGTTGCGCGAGAACGCCGCCGATTACTTCGAACTCGACACGGCGTCCCCCTATATGCTGCTCGTGGCGCCGGTTCAATCCGCCTTGCGCCGCCCCGTTCCAGCCGGCCTGGATGGGCTGGCCCGGCTGGCGGCGGTGCGATCGGAACTGCCAGCCGTCACGCACGTCGACTACTCGGCCCGCATCCAAACCGTCAGCCAGAGGCAAAACCCCCGGCTCTACGATCTCCTGCGGTGTTGGCGCGCGGCAACGGGCTGCGCCGTTCTCGTCAACACGTCGTTCAACGTTCGAGGCGAGCCGGTCGTCTGCTCCCCCGACGACGCCTATCGCTGTTTCGTCAACACCGAGATGGATGCGTTGGCGATCGGCGGTTTCGTGCTCGAACGCGGCGCCCAACCCGCCCGCCAGATCGCGCGGCGCGCCCCGCTGCAGCCGGATTGATCTCGACCCCGCGTGAAACTCGTTCTCCAGGAAGATCCCCGCCAGTGGCGACGCTTCGCCCTGACTGCCTTGCCCGCCCCGGCCCTTCTCGGGCTGCTCCTGTGGTGGAAGCGCGTTCTCCCCGCTCCCGGCCTCCTGCTCTGGCTGGGCGTCCTGCTGGTTCTGGCTCTTCTTGCCCTGCGGCGCCCAATCTGGCTTCGCGGATTCTATCGCGCCGGGATGACGGCCGGTTTTCATGCAAGCCGTGTCCTGGGCTGGATCGCCCTCAGCCTCATCTTTTTCGTCGCCGTCACCCCGTTGGGCCTGGTGCTCCGATGGAGCGGACACGATCCGCTCCAACTGCGGCGCCAGAGGCAAGCCGCAAGCTATTGGCGCCGCCCCCGGCAAAAGCACGACCTCGACCGGATGTTCTGACCGGCCACGGGACACGTGGCCGCGCTCATGCGTTCGCTTCTGCCTCATCGCTGGGCGGCTCGGGCACGGGGATGCTGCCCGGCCGGGCAGCCGACCACTCCTCGACAAGTCGGTAAAGGAGCGCGAGCAGCGTCGGGCCCAGGAACACGCCGATGACTCCAAAACCCAGCGCGCCGCCCAGAACGCCAAAGAAGATCAGGATGAAGGGCATGGCGCTGCCCTGGCTGATCAGCCACGGTTTGATCACGTTGTCCACACTGCTGACACCCAGGCCCCAGATCAGCATGAAGATCGCCCACCCGATCGAACCCTGATTGATGAGCCAGATCACCGCCGGAATCCAGACCATCGGCGGCCCCACCGGGACAACCGACAGGAAGAACGTCAGCAACGCAAGCAGCGCCGCCCCCGGAACGCCGGCAATCCAGAAACCGATCCCCGCCACCCCGCCCTGCGCAAGCGCCGTGCCGAGGATTCCGTACACAACGCCGCGCACCGTCCGGCCCGCCACCTCGAGCAGTCGTTTGCCGCGGTCGCCGGCGATGCGGATCACGCCGGTCGTGAGCCGCTCCGCAACGGCGGCTCCATCGCGGAAGATGAAGAAGGCAATGAACACGCTGAGGGCCACCTCCAGGATGCCGCGTCCAATGGCCAACCCCACGCGCGGAACCCAGGAGCGGGCCCAGCCGATGACCCGCTTCAGAACGTTCACCAGCCGCGATTCGCCAGCGTCGGGCAAGGGATCTGCCGGCGCGGGAGCAACCTCGGCCGCTGGCGCGGCCTGCGGGGCTTCCGCAGCGTCCGCCGGCGTTATCTCCTCGTCGGCAACTCGCCTCAGTTCCTGGAGCCACAGCGCGGCGTCATCGGCGAATTCGATCCAGTAGGCCTTGGCCTGGTCCCCCACAATGGGGACCTTGTCCATCCAGGCCGGGGGGGCGGAGGGCCCGGCCTCGAGCCACTTGCGGGTGGCCACGCCCAGGGCGCGCGCGTCGTCGGCAAGCCTGAAGCCGAGGACGACGAAGGGACCGAGGAGCACCAGCGTGATTGCTGAGGTCGTGAGGGCCGCAGCCAGGGTGCGGCGGTTCCCAAGCCACAAGACCAGTCGGCGATGCAGCGGCCAAAGCGAGAAGCAAAGCACGACCGCCCACATTGCGGCGGACAGAAACGGCTTCATCACCACGAAACCGCCGATCAACAGGAAGACAAGCACCGTCAGGCCGAGAGCCTGCTCGATCCGCGTTCGTCTTGGTTTGGATGGAAGTGCCATAGCAGGGCGCTCAATTGCCTGCGCCCGGCCGGACCCTATCCGTTTCCCCGCTCATAGGCAAATGCCCACAGCACGGCCCCAGCAGTTCTCATTTTGCGTGCAGGGGCTTGACGCCGGGTGAGGGCACCCGGCCTACAGCATCGAAGAATGCAGCGGTTGTAGGCCGGGTCCCCCGACCCGGCGCCCTGAGCGCTCTCAAAACGAGAACCGCTGGCA
>CAYPUR010000234.1:0-7591 GCA_964413865.1 uncultured Verrucomicrobiota bacterium | reverse complement strand
CTTGGCCGCCGCCTTGAGATGTTCGTTGGCTTCGCGCCGCACGTGCCGCACAGCGACACGCCCGTCCTCGGCCATTTGCTTGACGATCTTGACGAACTCCTGCCGCCGTTCGGTGCTCAGCTCGGGGAAGACGATGCGGAGCACCCGTTTGTCGACCATGGGATTGAGCCCGAGGTTGCTCTTCTGAATCGCCTTCTCGATCGGATGCAGGGCGGTGGCGTCCCACGGTTGGACCACCAGCACGCGCGGTTCGGGCGTGGTGATGCCCGCGAGCTCGCGGATGCGCATTTGCGATCCGTAGACCTCGACCATGATGTTCTCGATCAGGGAGGACGAGGCTTTGCCGGTCCGCACGCCGGCGAACTCGTGCAGGACGACCTGCTCGGTCTTCTGCATCTTCTCTTTGGTTTCAGCCAGGATAGTCTGGATTGTCATAAGCGACGAGTGTTTGAGTTGAATTCGTGAAAAAACGGGGGGGTGCGCACCGCGCGGGTCAGCCGGTGACGACGGTCCCGATGGTTTCGCCCAGGACCACGCGGCGTATGCTGTGGGGTTGCGAGAAGTTGAAAACGATGATTGGCATCCGATTGTCCATGCAGAGCGAGAAGGCGGTCGTGTCCATCACCTGCAAGCGGCGCTGGAGGGCCTCCTGGTAGGTGATCTGGCTGAATCTCCGCGCATCCGGGTTCTTCTTCGGATCGCTGTCGTAGATGCCGTCCACCTTGGTCGCCTTCAGCATAACCTCCGCGGCAACCTCGTTCGCCCGCAACGCGGCCGCCGTGTCGGTCGAGAAGTAGGGATTGCCCGTCCCGCCGCCGAAGATGACCACGCGCCCCTTTTCGAGGTGGCGCACGGCCCGGCGCCGGATGAAGGGCTCGGCCACTTGCGCCATGGTGATGGCGCTTTGCACGCGTGTGGGGACGCCTTGTTTCTCGAGCGCATCCTGCAGGGCCAGGGCATTGATCACCGTCGCCAGCATGCCCATGTAGTCGCCCGTCGCGCGATCCGTGCCGCGCACGCTCCCGCTCAGGCCGCGGAAGATGTTGCCTCCGCCGACCACGACGACGATTTGGACGCCCAGTTCGCGGACCTCGCGGACTTGGCCGGCCATGTGGTGGACGACTTCGGGGCAGATGCCGGTGCCGGCTTCGCCGCCGAGGGCTTCGCCGCTCAGTTTGAGCAGGACACGCTTGTACTTGGGCTTGAGGGGAGCGGGCGTTGGATCAGGCATGGGACAGAGGGCTGGGGATCGCCCCGGAGCTAGTTGCCGAGGCGTTTGAAGAGTTCGACGGTGCCGACCACGCTGACCTTGTTGGCCTGGAGGGCCTTGACCGCGGCGTCCGGATCGTCGAAGCGGAACAGCATCAGCCCTTTGCCCTCCTGTTTGGCGGTGAACGGGTACATGTACTCGACGTTGATGCCGGCGCGTTCGAAGACTTCGAAGAGACTCGCCAGGCCTCCTGGGGTGTCCGAAACCTCGATCGCCACCACATCGGTGACTTTCACCGTCCACCCGCCCTCGAGCAAGGCCCGCCTGGCCTTTTCCCATTCGTGGACGACGAGGCGTAGGATGCCGAATTTCTGCGTGTCGGCCAGGGCGAATGTCTGGATGTTGACGCCCGCATCGGCGAGGGCGCGGCAGGGCGCGCTCAGCGTCCCGGGTTTGTTTTCGAGGAAGACCGAGAGTTGCTTGAGGATCATGAGTATGCCTTTCTTGAGACGGGAGCGGGGTTACATCTTCCGTTTGTCGATCACCCGTTTGGCTTTGCCTTCGCTGCGCTGGAGGGTGTGGGGAGCGACCAGGCGCACTTCGGCGCGCAGGCCGGTGACACTTTCCACCGAGCGACTGAGTTTGGCCTGGAGTTTTTCGAGCCCTCCAACCGTGTCGCTGAACAGCTCGGCTGTGACTTCGACCTGGACTTCGAGGACATCGAGCCCCTTCTGGCGGTCGACGACGATCTGGTAATGCGGTTGGGCGCCCTCGACGGCGAGCAGAGCCGACTCGATTTGCGACGGGTAGACGTTCACGCCGCGGATGATCAGCATGTCGTCGCTGCGCCGCCCGATGCGCCGGATGCGCCGCAGCGTCCGCCCGCAGGCGCACGGCTCCGAATTGAGCGATGTGATGTCCCGGGTCCGGTAACGGATCATTGGCATGGCGCGCTTGCAGAGCGTGGTCAGGACCAGTTCGCCCTCGGCCCCATCGGGGAGCAGTTCGCATGTCTCGGGATCGATGATCTCCGGGTAGAACATGTCCTCGAAAATGTGCGGACCCGCCTGGTGCAGGCATTCCATCGCCACGCCGGGGCCGATGATTTCGGACAACCCATAGATGTCGTAAGCCTTGATGCCGCTCTCCGCTTCGATGCGTTGGCGCATCGACTCGGTCCAGGGCTCGGCGCCGAAGATGCCGGCGCGGAGGGGGAGATCCTTGAAGTTGACGCCCTGGCCGGCGGCGCGCTCGATGAGGTGGAGGAAGTAGCTTGGGGTGCAGCAGATGGCGGTCGCGCCGAAGTCGCGGAGCACCATGACCTGGCGATCGGTGTTGCCCCCGGAGACGGGGATGACGCTGGCGCCCAGGGCCTCGGCCCCGTAGTGCGCCCCCAGTCCGCCAGTGAACAACCCGTACCCGTAGGCGTTGTGGACGATGTCGCCGCGATGCACCCCGCACGCCGCAAAGCTCCGGAGCATCACCTGCGCCCAGTCGTTCAGATCCTCCTGTGTGTACGCCACGACAATCGGCTTGCCCGTCGTGCCGGTCGAGGCGTGGAAACGCACGATCTCCGTCAACGGGCTCGCAAAGAGCCCGAACGGATATGTGTCGCGCAGATCCGTCTTCACCGTGAAGGGGAGCTTGGCGATGTCATCGAGCGTCTCGAGGTGGGCCGGCTTCAACGAGCGGGCATCCATCCGCTGGCGGAACAGGCCCACCCGATCGTAGGCGCGCTGCACCATCGCGCGCAGGCGTTGGAACTGCAAATCGCGCAGTTGAGACATTGGCAGATAATCCATCGCGCTTGCAGGATGGAACGGGCCGGGTTGGTAGTTCTTGCTCATGGCGGTTGAGTTGGGATCGGGGGGGCGCGGCCAGGAGACGGTCGCGGTCCCGGTCTACGCGTTGGGTTCAGGTCGATGGACGTTTTGCAGAGCCGCTTTGGCTGAGGCGTCCGAGCTGGAACGCCTGTTCGTTTGCCGCCCACAAGTCCTGGCGGAAATTGGCGTGCAAGGACGCCGTCCAGAGCTCCGCGGGCAAGTCGAGGTGCGCGCTCAGGGCGCCCGTCAGAGCCACATTCAGACTGCGTCGGTTGGGGAGCCCGGCGGCCTCGATGGCGTCGGGCGCGATCACGATGCCCCCGGGCCGCAACAGGTGGCGACAGACATCCACTTGGCTCGAATCGACCGCAACCAGGTAGTCGGCCTCCCCGGGCGAGACCATGGGGCTGAACACCTCGGGTCCGTATCGGACGTCGCTTCGGACCGATCCGCCGCGCTGGGCCATCCCGTGGACTTCGCTCTTCTTGACATCGTGTCCGGCGCGCAGCAGGGCGTCGCTGAGGACATCGCTGGCCTTGAGAACCCCCTGGCCGCCCAGGCCAGCCACAACAATGTTGGTTACCGTCGACGTCATAGTCAGCTCCCGCGCTTGGGCCGATCCACGCCGGCGCCCTCCGGAACGCCGCTCGAGCAGCAGGCGGCCTCGGCGGCAACCCCCGTGCTGAGCGGCGGTGATTTGGGGGCGGCGTGGCGTTGTTCCAGCTCCTTGAGGCGCTTGGCAATGAGGATGCACGGGCGCCGGGCGATGAGGACGCACAGCTCGCCGGAGGCCAGGCACTCGAGCAGCATGCGTTCAAAATCCTCCGATCCGACTCGCGGTTCGACCACATGGACGCGGCGGACGCCGAGGGCGCGGGCCAGGTCCTCGATGACCAGCTTGTTGGTGGGTTCGTGATCGAGCGTGCGTCCGGTGCCCGGGTGTTCCTGGTGGCCGGTCATTGCGGTGGTCGAGTTGTCGAGGATGATTAACACGTGGCCGCCCGCGGGCGGATTGTAGACCATCTCGACCAGTCCGCTAATACCGCTGTGGACGAACGTGCTGTCGCCGATCACGCTGACAACGCGCCGGGCTTCGTCGGGCGGCAGCGCGTGGCGCAGGCCCAGGCCGACGCCGATGCTGGCGCCCATGCAGACGCACGAGTCCATCGCCTCAAACGGCGGCAGCACGCCCAGCGTGTAGCACCCGATGTCCCCGGCCACGATGCAGTCGTGGCGGCGGAGTATGTCGAACACCACCCGGTATTGGCAGGCGTCGCACAGTTGGGGCGGTTTGCCGGGAGGCGGCTTGGATTCCGGGCTGACGTCGCCTTCGAGGATGCGCCGGATGCGCGGCACGTTCAGCTCGCCGAAGCGGTACATCTCCGGCTTGCCTTCGACGCGGATGCCGGCGGCGCGGAACGCATCGACCAGCCACGGATCGCCCTCGTCGATCACCACGCACCGGGACACGCCGCGGGCGAACTCGGCCACGCGGCGGAGCGGGAGCGGGTAGGTGAGGCCGAGCTTGAGGATAGAGGCCGTGGGCGCGGCTTCGCGCACATGGGCGTACGAAACGCCGGAGGTGATGATGCCCAGGGCTGGGTCGCCAGGGACCGTGCGGTTCAAATTCGAGGTCTCGTTCCAGGCCTGGATCTCAGCCAGCTTTTGGCGCAGGCGGCGGTGGGCCGGACGGGCGTATGCGGGGATCATGACGCGCCCCGGTATGTCGCGGACGAAATGCGGAGCCGGGGGCTCGACCTGGACGGAACGGGGCCGGACGACCGTCTTGCTGTGGCAGACGCGCGTGGTGACGCGCAGCAGAACGGGCGTGTGCCATCGCTCGGAAATCTCGATTGCCGCGAAGACGAAATCGTAGGCTTCCTGCGAATTGGCGGGTTCGAGCATGGGGACACCCGCGGCTTCGGCATAATGCCGATTGTCCTGCTCGTTCTGGCTCGAGGCCATGCCCGGGTCATCGGCGGACACGATCAGCAGGGCGCCGGTGACGCCAGTGTAGGCCACGGTGAAGAGGGGATCGGCGGCCACATTCAGGCCGACATGCTTCATCGTGACCAGGGCGCGGGCGCCCGCGTAGGCCACGCCGATCGCGACCTCAAACGCGACCTTCTCGTTGGGCGACCATTGGGCGCGTCCGCCCATCTTGGAAAAGGACTCGAGGATTTCCGTGGACGGCGTGCCGGGGTAGCCTGCCCCCAAAGCCACACCGGCGTGGCGACAGCCCAGTGCAATCGCCTGGTCCCCGTTCAACAATATGCGTTCAGTGGCGGACATGAGTTGCAGTGCCTACGGCCGCCCCAGGCCGCCACGGCGCTGGCGCAGTCTCGGTTGGCACCGGCAGGATTGAAGAAGCGGGGAGGATTTGCCAGAAAAAACAATCCAGGTCTCGGCGCGCGCCGACGCTGCCGACTCAGCGGACCGAGTCGGGTGCTGCGGCAGAGTTCGAGACTCTCACGGTATTCATTACAAAGTACTTGTACCAGTCCTAGACCAATTCTGTGTCGCGATCGCGACATGAAATCTGCGCAACGCCGCAGTTCCTGAACCGTGGGTGCCACTGCAGCGGCGTTTCTTTGAATCGGAAACTGGCCTCTGGCAAATCTGTGTTCCGCCCTGAATCGGCGAGGGATTCGACACAGATTCGCGCCCCAACAGCAATCGCGGCGCAAATCCCGGATCATTGCAGTTACACCAACACCAACACGAGTTTCTGGAGAGGTTCTCGTCGAACTCAAGAACTCTGAGTGGTTCCGATCGGTGGCAGATCGCCTGAAATGCGAGAACCCCGGTCGAGGGGCAGCTCGGGCGGCGGCAGGGGGTGCTGTTTGAGTTCGGCGGCCGGCTGGGCCTCGTAACCGTTGATGACCCATTCGATCTGGCCCGATTCGATGTCGACCATGAGGCCATGCACGGGCACGGCGCGCGGGATGAGCGGGCTTTGGCGGATGTGCTGAACGGCAGAGCGGACGTTGGCCCGTTCGTTGACCAAGCGCCCCAGAAACTCGTCCAGTCCGGACGCTGCCGCTCCCAGGTGGATGCCTCTGCTCTTGAGGCGCCCTTCGAGCAGGAAGCGGACGGGCTGAAAGAGCCGGCAGTCGGTGTGGCCGAGGACGGCGATTTCCTTGCCGTCATGCATGCCGCAGGCGAGCGCCAGGGAACGGACCGTGCTGCTGAGCGGGCTGGTGATGACGTTGCCGGCGTTGGTGACCCAGATAAAATCGGGTTCACTGACACCCAGGACCTCCGGCATCAACGGATGCAGCCGTGGGTCGAAGCAGGTCAAAACCACCACGGGGAGCGCCTCCGTCAACTCGTCCGGGCGCAGCCCGGCCCGTTCGTCGCCGCTGAGGGCGCGGTGGTTGGCCTCGACAATGGCTTCGAACAGGCGCATGGGCTCAATCGAGGCTGCCGCCAGTCCATTCGTGCATCGGATCGGGGTAGGAGGCGATCCCGCTATAGGTCATTCGGTCTTGTCCGGCTTGGCCATGGCATTCCTGAGCGCCGGCACCTGCTCGAGAAGCCGCTCGAACTTGATCCCGGTGAGGCTTTCGATCACAGGGGGCAGTTGGGCGATGATCTGGGTGACGTCGCCGGTGAGCTTGCTGGCGCCGCCGCCGCACCCGCCGCCCGAGTTGATGATGACGATCTTCTCGGTTTTTGAGAGCGGCTCGCTCACCTTGCCCGCCACATCCGGCAGCACGCGGACGATCATCTCGATCACCGCCGCCTCGTTGTACTGCTTGAACGACTCCGCCTTGAGCCGCATCGCCTCGGCGTTTGCTTTGCCCTGCGCCTCGATGATGGCCGCCTCGGCCAGGCCGCGCGCCTTGTTCGCCTCGGCCTCCGCGATGCCGGCGGCTTTGGCCACATCCGCGCCGGCGAAGCCGGTCGCCTTGGTGGCGGAGGCGGCGCCGGTGGCCTCGGTTTCGAGCTGGAATTTCTTGGCATTGGCCAGGGTCTCGACCTTGTAGCGCTCGGCGTCGGCCGGCTTCTGCACGTTGGCTTCGAGTTCGCGCTGTTTACGGAGGATTTCCTGCTGCTGCAGCTCGATCTGCTTCTGCTTTTCGATGATTTGGACCTGGACCTCCTCGGCCTTGACGAGCTGGCCGGTCTTGAACTTCTGGAGGTCATAGGCGAGGTCGGCCTCGGCCTTCTTCTGGTTCACCGCCGCCTGGTACATCGCCACGTTCGTCTGATAGTCGCGTTGCGCCTCGGCGATCTTGGTGTCGGCGGCGAACTTGGCTTCCTGCCCGGCCTGTGTCGCCTGCGAGGACTTGATCTGGGCGTCGCGGTCGGCTTCGGCCTGAGCGATGACGGCGTCACGTTTGACCTGGGCGATGCGCGGCTTGCCGAGGGCTTCGAGGTAGCCCTGGCCATCCCGAATGTCGCGGATGGTGAAGCTGACGATCCCCAGGCCCATGTTGGCCATGTCGCCGGCGGCAACCTCCTGCACCTTCGACGCGAACGCATCGCGGTTCTGGTAAATGTCCTCGACGGTCATGGTGCCGAGGATGGCTCGGAGATGGCCTTCGAGGGTCTG
>CAYPUR010000233.1:0-7617 GCA_964413865.1 uncultured Verrucomicrobiota bacterium | reverse complement strand
TTTGCCACAGCCCGGATATGAAACTCTGCGAAGCCTTATGAAATATCCGGGCTAAGGGGTCCGCAAGTCAGTCACCATGTCGGTGACGCGCGTGACCAGCTCGTCTTCGACGCTCGTTTGGAACGGGCCGTACAGGCCGTAGTAGATCATCGAGGAGTCGCTCTCGTATCCGCCCTCCTTGATGAGACGCGCGGTGGGGATGTAGCACGGCACCTCGTAGGCATAGCCGACCGGCCACGGATTGTCGTTGGCCAGGAGGCGCTTGAACCGGAGCGCATAATCCACCACGACTTCGCCGCCCATCACGACGAATGTGAGGTCGTCGCCGAACCGGAGGATCGACACCGGCAGGGCCACCGCGCGCGGCAGTGGCTCGCCTGCGTCGAGCCGCTTCAAGTACGCTTGCGCGCGCTGTCGGATGTGCACATCCGCGCTCTGGGCGTCCGCCTCGAGTCTCTCCCTTCCGGGCGGATCAACCAGGGGCAGTTCCACCTCCGCGTAGGCTGTCTTCATCGTCCCGCGCACAGGGCGCATCGGGCCATTCAGCACGCTCAGGATCGCGCCTGCCAGTTCGACGCCATGGCGCTTCGCATGGACCAAACGACCTCGCGGCGACGGGTCTGAATCGGCCCCCATGCCCGTCAGGTAAATCGCCATGGTTCCCGGATGCAGCTCTTCGAGATGCTGGCGGGCGTAGCCCATGTATTCCGCCGACACCACGTACCAGTCGTCGTCGCCGCGAACGCTCGTGCCGTGGCAGGCGTAGCCGAACACAATCGCCCGCGTCGCGCCATCGGCGCCCTTGACCCGGAGCACCGGGACATCCCAGTCCACCGGCCCGTCGGGATTGTCGCCGAACACCACGTGATCGCCCTTGTACACCCGCCGGTTCATGCCAAACGTGGCGCGGCCCAATCCGTATTCGAGCGCGGCCGGCTGGAGATCGGCGAAGGCGGCGCCGACCACTTCGACCAGTGCGTCGCGCAGACGGCGGCTGTACTGCTGAATGCGTTGGCGCTCGGCGGTCGAGGGCTGTGCCATGTCGATGAGCGTTGCCTCGATCACGGGCGCCGAGTGCGTATGACTCGAAACAACTGCGACCGCCCCTGGCGGAACATCATGCCGGCGCGCCAGCTCCTGCAGCACCGGCTCCATGAATGCCCGGCTCACCTCGCAATTGTCGAGCGCAACGAACACAAAGCGGCCGCCCGCCGGATGTCGCAACGCCATCGCCTGGACCACCAGCGGATGATCCACCTTGTCGGCCGGACGGTTGCGCCCGGCATAACCCGCAAGACGAATGGGCACCTCGGGTGTGATCTCGCGCACCGCCAAGCCGACCTGGAGGCCCGGCGGTTCCGCGCCCAGACCTGACGTCATTGCCAGAACCAACCCGCAGGCGAGCCACCCGCAGAAGCGCCCCTTCGAGACATGGTGCATCATCATAAGCCCTGGACCTTTCGCTTTCTGTATGCCACACAGCGAACCATGCCCCTGCGTGCCGGGCAAACTCTTTCCGAGTCACTTTCCGAGTCACCTAACCTGCATTTCTCACCACTTTTTCCGCCGCGAAGCTGGACATCTCAAGAGAAGCAAGCATGCAGGTCAGAAAAGCAAAACGGCGTCCGAGTGGATGGAGGGAGCTGGGCAACAGAGTGTCGCCGCACCCGCGAGAATTCGGAAACGCACTGAACCTCATTCCGCCCTGTGCGGGCGCGGTTTTGCCACAGCCCGGATTCCGCTGCGATGGCCGGGCGCGTTCGAGGACAGGTGAAATGGTGAAAAACTGCGTGACGGGGGGGCTTGGGTAGTTATATTGGGAGCGATCAGCACGTTATGAAAAAGCTACCCCAGGCGTACCCTCGCGCCGAAAGTTGGCTGTCCGGCCACGCCTTCACGCTGATTGAGTTGCTGGTGGTCATCGCGATCATCGCCATCCTGGCCGGCATGCTGCTGCCGGCGCTGGCCAAGGCCAAAGAACAGGGGCAGCGCAGCCGCTGCATCGCCAACGTCAAGCAGATCCTGGCGGCCACACACATGTACACGACCGACTACAACGACTACATGCCGTACACGTCGTGGAGTTCCGACACATTCAACGTGGCGAACTGGATGTACATGCGGGTCGCCACCAACCGGCCGGACCACACGGTCGAGCGCGGCCTCCTCTGGCCTTACCACCAGGCCAAAAACCTCTACTGGTGCCCGCTGGACAAGACCAACACCACCTACTTCAAACTCCGGGACATGAAGGTCGGCAGCTACGTCATGAACGGCGCCGTGTCGGGTTTCTCGACCGGTCCGCGCGGCGCTTACACGACCTACCGGATGGCCGAGTTTCAACCCGACCGCATGCTCTACTGGGAACCGGACGAGAAACAGCCCTCCTACTTTGACAACGTGGCCAGCGCGCCCGACGAGGGTGTCACCCAACGCCACAACACCGGCACAGTCATGGGAATGTTCGGCGGCCAAACCGAATACATGAAGTTCAAGACATACTACATCGAGGCCGGCATCGGCGGTTATCCCGGGATCCGGCCCGGACGGTTCTGGTGTAATCCCGGATCGCGCAAAGGCGACTGACCGAGGCGGGCATCGCCCTGACCGCCAATGGATGAGATAGGCTGAGCCCAAACGATGAAGGCCTTCTCTTTTTTTCCCCTCCTCCTCGCGTGTCTGGCGAGTGTCACGGTTCTTCTTCTGTCCGGCTGCGGGAGGGGAGACAGTGGCGCGATTGATGTGACACCCCCGAAGGAGGCCGCATCCACCCTCGAGCAGGCTTTCCATCAGGCCCCCGCCTCCGTTCAAGACGAGGTGCGCCAGGTTTCAGAAGCCATGCGGCGCGGCGAGTACGACAAGGCTGTGATGTCCCTCCAGGCCGTCCAGGAACAATCGAATGTCACCCTCGAACAGGGAATGGCTGTCCACGGCGCGATGGTGTCGATGGAAAGCCAGCTCATCCAGGCCATCCAGTCGGGCGACCCAAACGCCGTCCGCGCCTACGAGTTGCTCCGCGCCTTAAAACGGAATTAGCCCGCCCCCCGAGGCACGAAACCCGGCCTGCAAAGATGGAGACCGATGCTGCAGGCCGCGTGCTGTCGCGCTGCATTTGGTTGCGCGAATCGGCTCGGTCGTTCTAGACTCCGCCCATGAATCAGCCTTCCGTCGTTCACGCGATGCCTCGCCGCACTTTCCTTGCCACTGCCGCTGCCGCCGGCACCTTCACCATGCTCAAACCGTCCACGGCCCTGGCCGACCCCAACAGCGTCCTCGAGATCGGTCTCATCGGTTGCGGCGGACGCGGCGGTTGGATTGCCGACCTCTTCGTGGAAACCGGCAAGTATCGACTCGTGGCCTGCGCCGACTACTTCCAGGACCGCATTGATGCGGTGGGCGACAAGTTCAAAATCGAGACTGCGCGCCGCTATGCCGGCTTGTCGGGTTACAAGCGCCTGCTCGAGAGCAAGCTGGATGCGGTCGTGATCGAGACGCCGCCCTATTTCCACCCCGAACAAGCCGCGGCGGCGGTCGACGCCGGCAAGCATGTCTTTTTGGCCAAACCGATCGCGGTGGACGTGCCCGGGTGCCTGAGCATTGGCGAATCAGGCAGGCGCGCCACGGCGAAGAAGCTGGTGTTCCTGGTCGATTTTCAAACGCGCGCCAACGAGCTCTATCGCGAGGCGCTGCGGCGGGTGCGCCAGGGCGACATGGGGCGGGTCGTCCTGTGCGAGGCCCATTACCCGTGGTCGTCAGGCGGACGCGACCTGCCGCCCGCGTCGATGGAGGAGCGGTTGCGGCGCTGGTATCACGTCAAGGAGCTCTCGGGCGATTTCATTGTCGAACAGGCCATTCACGCGCTGGACGTCGCCACGTGGATCATCGACGCCGATCCGGTGCGGGCGCTGGGATTGGGCGGCCAGAAATTGCGTCCGCAAGGGAGTATCTGGGACCATTTCTCCGTGAATTACCTCTTTGCCAACGAGGTGCCGCTCTCGTTCACGTGCGTCCAGACCATCCCGGAAATGAAGGACGAGATCGTCGCGCGGGCTTACGGGTCCGAGGGTTACATCTACACCGATTATTTTGGCAGTGTCTGGATTCGGGGGAACGAGCCATTCACGGGGGGCAGCACGGGCAATCTGTACACAACCGGCGCCCAGACAAATATCCACGAGTTCCACCAGTTCATCACCCAAGGTGCATACGACAATCCCACCGTGGCCCCGTCCGTGCGGTCCAACCTCACCGCCGTCCTCGGTCGGGAAGCCGGCTATCAGGGAGGCGAACTGACCATGGCCGAACTGGTGCGTGAGAACAGGAAGCTCGAATTGGATTTCCGCGGACTCAAGAGCTAGCCAGGCGCGCGATCAGAACAATCTGCAACAGTTCTAATATGAAACTCACACGTCGTTCGTTCGTGAAAGGAGCGGTGATGACCTCGACCGGCGCCGCCTGGGCGTTGACCTCCCCGGGGGCTGGCCAGGCGCAGGCCGCCCCTGCGGCCACCGGCAGCGCAAGCGACATGCCTCGAGGAAAGATCGGCAACCTCGAAATCAGCCGGTTGCTGCTCGGCGGCAACCTGCTCACGCATTACACCCACAGCCGCGACTTGCGTTACGTCTACAACCTCGCCGCCCATTACAACACGGACGAGAAGATCATGGAAACGCTCGCCCTCGCCGAGGCCCACGGCGTCAACACCCTCTCGATGCACGATCCGCCCCACCCGATGTCCGTCCTCAAACGCTACCGCCGCGAGCGCGGCGGCAAGATCCAGTGGATCCTCTGCACCACCGCCCCCGTCGAGCCCGACATGGTCAAGTACAGGCACGCGGTCGAAGGGTTGGTCAAGGACGGCGCCGACGCGATCTATCTCTGGGGCGTGCATGGCGACGCCCTCACCAACGCCAGCCGCATCGATCTCATCGCCAAAGCTGTCGATGTGGCCAAGTCCCTGGGCGTCCCCTCGGGCGTGGGCGCCCATGCGCTCGAGGTCATCCAGGAATGCGAGAAGAACGGCGTGCAGGCCGATTTCTACGTCAAAACGTTTCATCACCACAACTATCCGACCGGCCCGAAGCCCGAGGAGTTGAAGGCGGCGTACAGCGAGTACCCCGGCTACTGGTGTAAGGGCCCGACCGAAACCGCCGAGTTCATGAAGACGGTGCAGAAACCCTGGATCGCCTACAAGGTCATGGCCGCAGGCGCCATCCCCCCGCCCGACGCCTTCAAGTATGTCTTGAACAACGGGGCTGATTTCGTCCTCGCAGGCATGTTTGATTTCGAGATCGCCGAGGACGCCCGCGTCTTCCGCGACACGCTGGCGGCTATCCCCGAGCGCCCCCGCCCGTGGCGGGCGTAGCGGGAGACAACCACGCCTTCCCATGCTCACACGCGTCCATCTCTGGCTCTTCCTCGCTCTCGTGGCGTGTCTCCCCTCCCGCGCCGCCGAGCCTGCCTGGCCGATTTTCGCGTTGTGCATGGACACCCATGACGCGCGCAAACGGTCGCTCGCCGAACAGGCCCGGATGCTCAAAGAACTCGGCTACGCCGGCGCCGGGCACCTGTGGCTCGATCAGGTGCCGGAACGGCTGAGCACACTCGATGCCGCCGGACTCAAGCTCTACCAGATCTACATCCGTCTCAGCATCGCTCCCGACGCCGCGCCTCCCTATGACGCGCGCCTGAAGGAAACACTTCCCCTGCTCCGCGGGCGCAACACCATGCTCGCCCTGCTCGTGACAGGTGGGAAACCGTCCGACCCCGGCGGCGACGCGCGCGCGGTCGAACTCGTCCGCGAGATCGCGGCCCTGGCCGCGCCGCATGGCATCGCGATCGCCCTCTATCCCCACGTGAACGACTGGCTCGAACGGGTCGAGGACGCGCTGCGCGTCGCGACCCAGGCCGACCGTCCGAACGTGGGCGTCATGTTTAACCTCTGTCATTGGCTCAAGGTGGATGAGGAAAAGAACCTCGAACCGTTGCTCGAAGCGGTCGGCCCCCGCCTGTTCGCCGTCAGCATCAACGGTTCGGACGGCAGCGCCGAGGTGAAATCGGGCACCGGCCGGTGGATCGAGCCGCTCGACACGGGGAGTTACGACCTGGCCAGTCTGCTGGGCACGCTGCGCAAAGTCGGTTACAAGGGGCCCGTGGGCCTGCAATGCTACGGGATCCCCGGAGACGCCCGCGACCACCTCGCCCGGTCCATGGCCGCCTGGCACGCCCTGGTTTCGACGACACCGGATTCCTCGCCAGGGGTGGACGAGCAGCAGGTCCCGCGCGCCATGCGCTCGGCCATGAAAGAACGGCCGCACCTGAGCGTCGGCCTGCGGGACGCGGACATCGTGGGCGGCGACAACCGCGCGTTGCAGGCGGCAGTCGATTACGTGGCCGGCCTGGGAGGCGGCGTGGTCGAGATCGGCGCGGGCGAGTACACGATGCGCGATTCTCTCCATTTGCGTCCGTTCGTCACCGTCCGCGGCGTGAGGGGCAAGACAGTGCTGCGCAAGGCCAAGGCGGCGGCCTCCCTGCTCGCCCTCGATGGCGATTACGGCGAGGAACAAATCACTGTGGTCGATCCGGCTGGTTTCCAGGTCGGGGACGGGGTGGCCATCTGGGACAGTCACTCCGGCGGATTCCACACCACGGTCGCGCGGATCACGGGCCGCAACGGCAACACGTTTTCGATCAGTAAGCCGCTCAACGCCGATTGCATGATCGCTAACCGCGCGCAGGCGGCCACGGTGTTCCCCGTCGTCAGTGGGTATGATCTCGAAGGGGCGCGCATCGAGGATCTGGTGATCGAGGGCAACAAGGGCGCCAACGTGGCCCTGAACGGATGCCGCGGCGCCGGCATCTTCCTCTACCGCGGCTTTGGAACGGCGATCGAGCGTTGCGTGGTGCGCGACTATCACGGCGACGGGTTGAGCTTCCAGCAGTCCAACGACGTCCTCGTTCAGGATTGCGTCATCGAAGGAAACGCGGCCTTGGGGCTGCACCCGGGAAGCGGTTCCCAGCGCCCCGTGATCCGGCGCTGCATCGCCCGCAACAACGGAGAAGACGGTTTGTTCCTGTGCTGGCGCGTCCGGCACGGGCTGTTCGAGAACAACCTCATCGAAAACAACGGCCGGTTTGGGATCTCGATTGGCCACAAGGACAGTGACAACCTGCTCCGGGAAAACGAGGTGCGGGCCAACCGCCAGGACGGCGTCTTCTTCCGCGAGGAAACCCTCGGCATGGCAGCCCACCGGAATCGACTCGAACGAAACGTGATCGAGAACAACGGCCAGGACAACGAGGTCGCCGGCATCCGCGTGCGCGGCCAGTCACGGGACCTCGTCTTCCGCCACAACACGATCCGCGACACGCGTTCCCCTGAATCGCGCAAACAGACCGTCGGCATTCGAATCGAGGCGGGCGCCGGCCCCGTGATGCTGGAAGACAACCAGATCGAGGCAGCCACCAAGGTGCAGGACCGCCGCTAACCCGCATATTTCACACCTCGACGGTGCACAGGGCGGTCAGACTTCGCAAAGGTGACTGCTATGCGGGTTAGAAAAGCAAAACCGCGCCGGGCATGAACGATGGAGAAATGCATCACACTGTTTCCATCGC
>CAYPUR010000232.1:1296-7653 GCA_964413865.1 uncultured Verrucomicrobiota bacterium | reverse complement strand
CAGCAACCCTTCAGGAATTTAAACAAAACAACCGTGCTGCAATCGCTGGTGTCCCGAAGCCTGAGCTTGACCTGCGGGGTGTGATGGCCGATGGTATCCATCACTGTGATGGGGGCGTACTGGTTTCGACCTGGAAGACGCGCCAGAGGCGGCATGCCGAGGACGATCCGTTGGCCTCGTTAATCATCGGGTCAAAACAAAACAGCCAATACTGAATTGGCCCTCGCGGCCTAAGTCCGCGACGTTCGCCGCTTGACACCTGCTAGGGTGGACGAACGCGACAGCAGGGTAGGTTGGCCGTGGCGCCGGCTGCGCGGCTGACCGAAACTTTTACAGCGGGCTGGGTGGGCGGGTCGCGCCGGAGCGTAACCGTTCGCCGAGACTTTACCTCCGGCTAAGCATGTAGTCGCGGCTGGGGTTTCTGTCAGGGACGCGGGTTCAACTCCCGCCGCCTCCACCATTCCACATTTCACGTTTGCAGCCATTTGCGTATTGGGGTCGGTCCCGGAATTCAGGACAGGGACATTCGGCTCGAATGTTCCGCCGCCGCTTCAGGATCAGCCGATCGTTCGCATGCCTCACCGCCCCGATTCCCTCCGGCTCGCGGCGTCGTGGATCACGCCCGGATACCTTATTCGCAACTCGCGTTCGAGAGGCCGGTTCTTGACGCCGCACCAGCATCAGGGCAGCCAGCCGTTCTTTATCATCCGCCCCCCGGGCCGTCGACCAGCACGGCATCCCGAATCGAATAAAGGCCGCCTTTGGCACTGTAGAACTTGAACCGCTGAGGCTCGTTCATCAACGTCTGTTGCTGCGTCTCCGTGACGGACACCGGGCCGATGACCTGATCGTCGACCCAGGCAGTCAGCCTATAATCGCTGCGCTGCAGTCTGACCCGATAGGGCCTATTGGGAACAAACGGCTGGCCCTGATACGGCGTCAGCTCCTTCACCTTCCGCTCTTCCGAACAGGCAACCAGCCGTGCGCCTTGGCCGGACACCTCCAATGCCACTCCGCCCAAGAACAACGGACGCTGGGAAGGAGCCAGGCACACGAGTATCGATGCGTTCGGCCCCGTCGCCGTGACCGTCGCGCTCAGGCAGCACGATGTGCCGAGCGCGTACTCGACAACCGGCGCGATTTCGGGCCAGGCCAATGGGCATCCGAACCAAAACATCGTGCCGCGCTGTTTGTCCCACGGAACGCTGCAGGCGAGGGTCGAGTTGTTTTGCAGGCTCTCGCTCCAGACCACCGAGGTCGCCCAAAGCGTGTCGGATTCGGGCTGGTAAGACACCGACCAGGAATCGGCGGTCGCACCGCCGTCTTCGATCGGATGGGTGGGGTCGTTCCATCCCAAAGAGCCGGGCACGACGCGCCATTTTTCCGGGTTTAAGGGGTCGTACAAATCAAACTCGTAGAGTCGCTGGACTGCGGTGACATCGTTGATGCCGGGGATTTGCCAAGTGGAGAGGTATCCCCGATCGCCGCGCACAAAACCGCCACCGCCTTCCTCCTGATTGCGCGTCAAGGTCGGGGCGGCTCGGAGTTGGTCCGGCGTCAATGTGGCGTCGAGATTGGGCAGTATCGCGGCCTTATTGCTAATGTCTGAAGAACCGTGCAGCCACGCCACGACGTAGTCCTTCGTCTTGGAGCGAGGATAGACTCGCAGGCAATTGACCCGGTCGAGGTCGTTCCTTCGGATTCCCTCGAAAATCGCATGGGGCTTGCTCCACGGACCCGCGAAACTGCTTGATGTCGACTTGAGAATATGAGCGCCGATTTCCGTCCAATCGGCAAAACCGTCTGTGCCGTTGCACGTCGTATAAACCAGACAGGGAGTGCCATCGAGGTCGCGGAATGCGAACGGATCGCCGAAATAGGTGAAGCCTGTCGGCACGGGGTCGGCGACGAGTCCCAAAGGCTGCCAAGTCCGGTCGGCGGGGCCCTTTCTGAATCCATAGGTGCGCGAGAACGAACCGAGGCGCCCCTCAGGTCCGTGTTGCTCGTCGATCGAATAGTATGCCGTGAACTGGAATAGCGAGCCGTCGGCGTCGAAAACGACGCCGGAGCTGTTCTGCGGCGCGCAAAGGGGATCGTGCTTCTTCTGGTTGCCGGTGCATACGACTTCGCGTTTCGACCATTCCACGCGGCTGACCGGTCCCGCATCCTTGACAACCCGAAAAGGCTCCCGCATGGCCGACAGCCGCCAGGTTCCGGCAAACTGAAGGCCGGCCGTCAGCCCGCTGGTCAGCGGTTCCGAGGAGATGACCTCCAGCACGACCGAGTCGCCGGACTTCAAGTCGATCGGCTTGGCGAGCGCGGTGCGGTATTCCTGGCCGACATCCAGCGGCGGAAAAATCCTGCCCCCCTCGGATCGGGTGTACATCGCCAAAGGGGCGCCGTAGACCGGAATGCCCGCGCGCTCTTCAAACATCGCGTCGCCGAAGCGCAGGCCGACAACCGTGGGCTCGCCGCGCGGCCCGACGCAGTTGGTCAAACGGGTGTAGAAACCGGTGATCGTTTGCGGACGGGTCGCCTGATAACGAAGGATGGTTTTGCCGGCTTTCACCTCGGCGGCCGGAATGGCGCCTTCGCAACGGAGTTCCGAGGGCGCCGACTCACCGGCGGGTGAATTGGCCGCGAAAAGCCCCGTATTGCCGACAGACAACCAACCGAGGACGAACGTCGCCAACACACACGGGAACGCCCATCTTCTTGTTCTGCTATACATAGCCGTACTCCCAGGAGAAAAGCGATGCCTGCGCAACGACAATGACTTCTTTATGGCGTGTGAAATGCAGGCTAGCCTGGCGGCCAGCCCAGAGGCCGTCCGCCCAGGATGTGGCAATGCAGGTGCGGGACCGCCTCGCCGGCGTCGCGTCCGTTGTTGAACACAAGCCGGTACCCGTTGGTGAGGCCGGCCAGCCGAGCCACCTCGGCTGCCTTCAACAGCAAATGTCCCAGCAAGGCCTGGTCCTCGGGAGTGGCCTTGCCCACGGACGGCACGGGCCGGCGCGGGACAAGCAGAATGTGGGTTGGGGCCGCGGGGTGGATGTCGTGAAACGCCACAACCAGGTCGTCTTCGTAAACGATCTTGGCAGGAATTTCCTTCGCGCAGATGCGCTCGAACAGTGTTTTGCTCATACGACGATGACGGGGCAGTGGCCGGCGGCGCGCTCGGCATGCAGACACTGCCGCAGGTACTCGACAATCTGATCGCTCAACACCTCGCAGCGTCCGCTCCACCGGCGGGCGCCGGCCAGCTTCTTCACGCAAACGCGGAGGCCGGTGAAACGGACCACGCGGGGACCTGGCTTCAATTGGCGCGCAAGTTCTTCCCTGAGCCGCTGGTAGAATTCCAACTCGAACGCCCCTCCGCCCTCGACGATCAAGTCGGTCAAATCCGCTTCAGCCGCAGGCGTCTCGTCCTGCACGCGCAGGCAACTCTCGACGTTCAGACCGAAGCCGCGCAGGACCTTGGCAAGGACCACGGCGAACTCCCCGACGGTCACGGAGTCTCGTCCGAGGTCATGCTGGAAATAGTGCAGAACGCCGCTGGCGGCCTCGCGGACCAGGTCCGACTCCGACCCGTTGAGGCCTTCGCCGACCAACTCGATGCTGAGGCCGGCTGCGCCGCAGACGATGACGTCGGACGCCCCTTTAAAAACCAGGCAGGCGGTAGGTTGCGGTGTCATGTCGCACCTCGAGTTTCTGGACCGCTTGGACGAAGTCTGTGGCTTCCTCGAATCGCCGATAGACACTGGCGAACCGAACGTAGGCGACGCCATCGAGGACGCGGAGTTCATCCATGATGCGCTCTCCAATCGCCATGCAGGGCACCTCGCCCTCGTACTTGTCGTGCAACTCGGCCACGATGCGATCGACGATTTCCTCGATGGCCTGAGGGCTGACAGGCCGCTTCTGGCACGCTTTACGAATGCCGTTCAGCAACTTGTCCCTCGAAAACTCCTCGCGCCGCCCATCCCGCTTGATGACCATGAGCGTCTGCGTCTCGATCGCTTCGTAGGTGGTGAACCGATGTTCGCAGCGAAGGCATTCACGACGGCGACGGATCGTGGCCCCTTCCCGCGAGGCCCGTGAATCGATCACCTTATCGTTCAGACCGCCGCATTTCGGACATCTCATATTCTGCCACACGGGATGGACACTGCCGGATGTGGCTGGCGGACTGGTATCACACCACATGTTGGGGTGTCAAGCGACCGACGGACATTTCGCCTTGAACGCAGATCGTGAGTGAGATGTCCTCGCGCCGCGCGGGGGCACGCGGCCTGGACCATGAGCATCAAAGAGTGTTGTAGGCCGGGTCACCTGACCCGGCGTCTGCATGGATGTCTGCCTTCGCGCCGCGTGGGGGCACGCGGCCTGCAGAGGACTCTGAAAGGACTTGCTGGGCGGGGCTTTGGGTGTTCAAGATCAGGGATCATGAACCGCGCCTTGTACGCCGGGTGGTTGTGGATTGTTCTGGGGTTGTCCCCGGGCACAGCGTCAGCAGCCAGCCAGTCCGCCGCAAATGCGATTGTTGCCATCGTGGACGACGAGGTCATCACCTGGAGCGACGTGCAACAGGAGGTCGAGCCGGTGATCGAGTTGAAGATCGGGCTGCTTGCCAACCGGCGGGCGGAACTCGAACGCGAGATCCAGAAGGCCCAGCAGGAGGCGGTTCAGATCCTCGTCGAGCGCAAGCTCATTCTGCAGGAATTCAAGAGAGCCGGGTACGTTCTGCCTGAGAGCCTGGTGGACGATCGCGTCCGGGACCGCCTGCGCGAGCGTTGGGGTGGCGACCGCGCGGCGATGATGCGCGAGCTGCAGGCTGCGGGCATGACCAAGGAACGGTTCCGCCAGAGGGAGCGGGAGCGTCTGATCGTCGCAATCATGCGCATGCGCAATGTCCCCCAGGACCTGATGGTGTCCCCCTTCAAGATCGAGAAGTACTACGCGGACAACATCGACAAGTACAAGGTGGGGGACCAGGTCAAGCTGCGCACTATCATGATCAACAAGCCAAAGGAGGGCTCTGCCGACACGGCCAGAAAACGCGCCGAGGAGATTCTGGCGAAGTTGAGCGACGGCGTCGGTTTTGCCGAGATGGCGGGCGTCTACTCGGAGGATACATTTCGCGTCCAAGGCGGCAGCCGGGGCTGGGTGGAACTCGAGCGCGAGCACTACGTCGAGCAGCTCGACGAGGCCATTCGCGCGCTCAAACCGGGCGAACAGCGAGGCCCCATCGAAACGGAGTCTGCCTTCTGGATTATCCTGGTCGAGGATACGAAGCTGAATCACACGAAGCCCCTGCCCGAGGTGCGGGACGAGATCGAGCAGACGCTTCTGGGCGAGGAGCGCGCCCGGATGGAGAAGCATTGGATCGACAAGCTCAAGGCCAAATCCTTCATTCGGTATTATTAGCGTTAGCGAAGCTTCGCCTCAGACCGAGGAGGCGTGCCTCAGACAAAACCCACTGCCCGACCTCATGTCACTCACGATCGGCGTTACACTGGGCGATGTCACGGGCATCGGACCGGAAGTCACCGTCAAGGCTCTGGCCCAGGCCGCGGCTGAAGCCCCCGACACCGCGTTCGTTGTGCTCGGCGACCGCGCCTGGCTGAACCGCAACAACGGGCAGCGGCTTGGCCCTCTTCCCGTGTGGGATCCAGGCAACCCGCGCCCGGGCGTCGCGATCCTCAACCCGCGCGGCACGGAGCTGGCAGCGGATTTGCGACCCGGCGCGATCCCGGCTGCGAGAGCGGCTCTTGATTGGCTGCGGGAGGGAGCGGCCCGCTCGCTTCGAGGCGAGTTCGCGGCGCTCGTGACCGGGCCGGTGTGCAAGGAATCGATCATGGCCACCGGCGAGACGTTTGTGGGGCAGACGGAGTTCCTCTCGGCCCTGGCGGGCACCGACCGCACCATCATGATGCTGCTGGGGACGGATGAGCGGGGGCGCTGGCTGCGCGTCGCGCTGGCCACAACCCATCTGCCGCTCTCGGGCGTGGCGGCGGCTCTCTCCCAGGCCCGGGTCGGGCTGGCAATCGAGCGCGCCGCCGAAGCCTGCCGGGACCTCGGCCTGCCCCGGGCTCGGGTGGCCGTCTGCGGTTTGAATCCGCACGCCGGCGAAGGCGGTCGGTTTGGCACCGAGGAGATCACTGTGATTCGTCCTGCCGTCTCGGCCGCGCAGGGGCGCGGCTCGGATGTCTCGGGTCCGTGGCCCGCGGACACGCTGTTTCATCAGGCCTATCAGGGCCAGTGCGACGCGGTGGTGGCCATGTACCATGACCAGGGCCTTGCGCCGTTGAAAATGGTCGCCTTCGACACCGGTGTGAACTGGACGCTGGGTCTGCC
>CAYPUR010000232.1:0-1286 GCA_964413865.1 uncultured Verrucomicrobiota bacterium | reverse complement strand
ATACGCACCTCGCCCGATCATGGAACCGCGTACCAGATCGCTGGAAAGGACCGGGCCAACCCATCGAGCATGCTGGCGGCCATCCGGCTGGCGCTGATCCTGGCCCGGCGCCGCAGCCCGGAGATCCGGTCACGCGCGGTCCTGTGAGATGTTGGGCTCAGGGTCTGTGCAGAGCCTAACCTGCTTGAGGATAGCGGAAGAGCGGGGCGCCCTTCAGAGCCTGCTCCTTGAGGGCGGCGGCCTCCGCCTCCGTCAATGGGACAAGGTCCCGGGCCAGATCCAGGGCCAGACGGAAGAGGGTCTCATCGCCCGGGGGCACGGCGGCGGTAATGGGGTGCGAGAGGGCAAAACGCAGGCCGAGCTTGGCTGACGACGGTTCGCTGAGCGGCTCGTACCAGCACTTGGGGTGAGTGCGTTCGGCTCCCGTGGGCCAGGGCCCTTTGGCCATGGCCTTGAGTGCGAGAATACCCAAGCCCTGGGCGCTGGCTTTGGCGAGGACCTGCGGCCCGAAATTGCCCGCATGCCAGGTGCACGAACTGAACGGGAAGAGGATTGTGTCGAAACGGAACCGATCCATGAGCGCGGAGGCCGCTTCGACCGAATGCGCGGAGAACCCGAGGAAGCGCACCTTGCCGGCCTGTTTCGCGGCGGCGAAGGCCTCGATAGCGCCGCCCGGGCCGAAGATGGTCTGGACGTCATCCAGGGTGGTGACGGCATGGAGCTGGTACAAGTCGAAGTGATCGGTCTGGAGGCGCCGCAGCGAGCGTTCGAGTTCAGCCGTGGCCTCGGTTGAGCGTCGCTGGGCGGTCTTGCAGGCAAGAAAGACCTCCTTGCGATAGGGCGCCAGGGCGGGACCGAGCTTCTCCTCGGCGTCCCCGTAGGTCGGCGCCACGTCGAAGTAGTTGACCCCCGCGTCGATGGCTTCGCGGACGCGTCGGCTGGCCTGGTCGGGCGCAGCGTCTTTGACGACGATCCCGCCGAAACCGATGACCGAAAGCATCTGGCCGGTGCGCCCCAAGGCGCGCCGTTCGAGGCGGCCGGGAGTCTGATCGCGGACGACACCGGCGAGGGTGGCTGGAAAACAACTGAGCATGGCCGCGGCGGCGGAGTGTCGTATGAAGGCGCGTCGTTTCATGGCACAAGAGCTTCAGTCAACAGTATCGAATCGTCGCTTTCTTTCGAACTGCCGTGAATCTGGCGCGGCCGGCGCGCCCCTGCAAGCCCGGATCCGCCAGCAGTTCTCATTTTGGCGTGCGAGGTTGAGGCTGGCGACGATCAGCCGAGGA
>CAYPUR010000231.1:0-7656 GCA_964413865.1 uncultured Verrucomicrobiota bacterium | reverse complement strand
GTTTTCCGAAGCATTTCGCTTGTTTTGTGGTCGGGAGGGTGCGAACCCAAAACTGTCCGCTTTTTTGAAAACGGGCATTCTTCTCCCGAATGCACCCTATTCATGCGGATGATCTCTTTCCAGAGGTTCGAAACCCAGAGGACACACGCGTCATCAATGAGCGTTGTGCGGTCCGCACCCGCGATGGTTACCGTGTGATCATCGTCTCTGGGATTGTGTTGGCCCACTACGCGGTGGGGGACCGTATGGCTGAAGCCCATGCAATGGTCAGTCTGGTCGACCAAGGCTGGGCCGATCAGAACGACGTCGCTCGAGTCTTTGGCTACTCGACGCGGACCGTGCGACGGCAGCAACAGCGCTTCGCCGAGGGCGGGTTGTGCGCTTTGGGTCATGGCCGCGGATACCCCAAAGGTCGTCGTCGGGTGCAAACCTCGCACACCGGCTCCATTGGACAGCTCAAGGCCCATGGACATTCCAACCGCGAGATTGCCCGTCGCATGGGTGTGAGCGAGACGGCCGTCCGCAAGGCGCTCCGACACATGGGTTGGCAGGAAGCGAGGGCCCAACCCGATCTGCTGCCTCTGAAGGAGCTTGCGGGTGCGAACCCAAAACTGTCCGCTTTTTGCGGCAACGACGTGCTCAGCGCTGATGCCTCCACCCCCAGGGATATCGGCTCAAAGCAGCTCACGGCTCCCTCATCGGAGCCGACCGCCAGCACCACGGACACCGACCCGCGCGATCGGCGTGGTGAGCGCCTTCTTGCCTGCTTGGGTCTGCTGGAGGATGCGCCGCCCTTCTTCGGTTCAGGCCGATCGGTCCCCCGTGCTGGCGTGCTCCTGGCGATGCCGGCCTTGGTCTGCGCTGGGGTCTTCGCCTGTGCGCAGCAGATCTACGGTACTTTGGGCCCCGCCTTCTACGGGCTGCGGACCAGTCTGCTGACGCTTTTGTTGATGGCGCTCTGGCGCATCAAACGCCCCGAGGAACTCAAGGAACACTCGCCCACCGAGTTGGGGCGTGTCCTGGGGCTCGACCGGCTGCCCGAGGTCAACACCCTACGGCGCAAGCTGGCCTGCTTGGCCCGCTCCCAGCGCGCAGCGCAATTTGGTCAAGCGTTGGCAGAGCGACGGGTGGCGCTGCGAGGCCGCGCCTTGGGTTTTCTTTATGTGGACGGCCACGTGCGGGTGTACCACGGCAAACATCACCTGCCCAAAGCCCATGTGGCGCGGATGCGCCTGTCGATGCCCGCCACCTCAGACTATTGGGTCAATGACGTCGCGGGCGAACCGCTGTTCGTGGTAACCGCCCAAGCCAATGCTGGCCTGGTCAAGGTCCTCCCCGGCCTGCTGGCACAGGTGCGGGCCCTGGTGGGCAAACGACGGCTGACGGTGGTCTTCGGCCGCGGCGGCTATAGCCCCAAACTCTTCGCGCAGATTGTGGCTGCTGGCTTCGACTTCCTCACTTACCGCAAGGGACGTTTCCCACGCGTGGGCCGGAAGCACTTTTGTTCCCATCAAGCTGTCCTGGACGGGAGGAAGGTCAGCTACCTGCTGGCCGACCAGGAGGTCCGTTTGATGCGCGGCCGCTTGCGCCTACGCCAGGTCACTCGCTTGGCCGAGGACGGCCACCAGACGCCCATCCTGACCTCGCGCCGCGATTTACCGCCGCTGACCGTGGCTTGGCGCATGTTCGAGCGCTGGCGCCAGGAGAACTTCTTCAAGTACCTGCGGCAGGAATACGCCCTGGATGCGCTGGTCGACTACGCTGTCGTGCCCGACGATCCTCACCGTGAGGTCCCCAATCCGGCTTGGGCCGCGGTCGACGCCCAGCTTCGACAAGCGGTGGCCCAGGTCGAGCGGCTGCAAGCTGAATACGGTCTGGAAGCCGTGACCAACCTGGAGGCGCGGCGACCGTCGATGCGCGGGTTCAAGATCGCGCAGGGCAAGCTCGGACAACAGATCTGGAAAGCGTGGCAGCGGATCGAGGCGTTGCAGGCTCGCCGCACCAAGCTGCCCCGGCGCGTCCCGGTGCAGAGCATCACCTCCCAGCCCGTCGTCAAGCTTGCGCCCGAGCGCAAACACATTACCAATCTGCTCAAGATGGTGGCCTATCAAGCCGAGAGCGATCTCTTACGGGCTGTGGCTCCTCATTACCGCCGCGTTGAGGACGAAGGTCGAACCCTGATCCAATCCGCATTGGCCAGTGCGGCTGACCTGGAAGTCACCGAAAAGGAACTGCGCGTTACGCTGGCGCCCCTGAGTTCCCCGCACAAGACTCGGGCCATCGCGGCACTGTGCCAGGAGCTCAATCAGACCCAAACCTTGTTCCCGGGCTCCAACCTTGTTCTGCGCTATGCCATCCGAGACGCCTCTTGAGGCGAAAAAGCGGACACTTTCGAACATGCGTATGTCAGGAGATCTGGAATCCGCGAGGGTCGTCACCTCGATGACGCGTCCGCCGCGCCCACCGACCGCGTTGGCCCCAAATCCCTCAGCCGTCGGGAACGCTTTGTTGGCTTCTCTTGTGAACTCCTGCTTCGCGGTGGCAAAGAGTGGTGAGAAATGCAGGCTAGCGCAGCGCCAACGCAATCACTTCGAGTTCGATCCCGATTCGGTCAGGGGCTCGTCCGGCATGGCCAACCGCAAGTCGAAGGGCTCATATCGAATGAAATCCAGGACCTCGACCTCGCTCACGGTCACCGTGCGTGCCGGTGTGACTGCGAAGCGGACGTAGCGGGCTTCGACGGGCTGGGGCAGGACCAGGTCGAAGAGATGGGCGCACAGGGTCTCGTCGTCAGGCCAGAAATGATTCGCCGCGAAATCCCTCCAGCGGAAATCGAAGTTGAAGCGGCCCTGGTTCTGGTAGGTTGCGCCGTCGGCCGAGGTCAGCACGTTCACCTGGTCTTTGATCTCGCCCTTGAGCGCGTCCCACCACGGCCAACCGGCTCCCACCTGAATGCGGAATGCCCCGCATCGCTCCGCTCGGCCCAGATCCACAGTGATTTCGGGGTTTTGCCCCTGGTTCCAGCACGCCGCGAAACCCGGCGCCGTCCCGCCCGGATACGGCGGGCCGGCGATGCCGTCGGTGAGTCTCTGGCCGTCGGGATCACCGGCCCCCCACTGCGTCGTCGAGGGCACCGTGACCGTGTAAGGCTTGCCCTGCGCGAGGTTGCGTCCGCGGGTCACCCAGCGCGGCACGAACCGCTCGCCGCCGACGTCCCGACCATCGGAATAACCCGCCTTGATCGCCCCATTGTTCTCGCGGCTCGTAATCCGCAGCGAGTTCATCACCGGATGGTCGGCACCACCCACGTTGATGAAGTACCGGTGGGGCAGCCTGGTCACGACTTCCGTGTGGCTGCGCTCGACGCGCGAATAGTCCGTCTGGCGTTCACTCCAATTGAATGTCACCTCGATGGGCTTGTATCCGGCCTCCGCCGGCTCGTGGCTGGCCTCCATCCGCACCGCGTAGAGACTGCACGCGTCCGGCCCCGCCGCCGAGCTCTGCAGGACGTACTTGAACCAGACCGAGCGTGTGCCGGATGGGACGACTTCAACGCTTTCGTAGTGGATCACGTCCCACGGTTGGGCGGTGTTGGTGAGCGAGTAGCTCTGCGTCCAGGTCTGGCCGCCGTCGAATGAATGCAGAAAGTCGATGCGGGAGCGCGGAACGCGGTTGTAAAGCCGGCCACCATACTCGATGCCCGTGATGTCCCGAGGCGCGTCGAGGCGAAACACGGCACAAGCCTCTTCTCCGGCCTGCCTGGCGTGCATCACGCCCTGGTAGCCCGGGTGGCGAGCGGCGCTGGTCAGATTGTTCTGCTCCACCAGATACGCTTGCGCATTGGTCCCCTGAAGGTCAGGCCAGAACACGATGGACTCCGTTTGCGCGCCGGCGCCGACATAGACCCTGTTCTGGCCGAGATTAAGCCGGGGCTGCGTCTTGCTGTTGAGCATGGTGACGGTCTCGAACGCGATGCTGCGCAACTGGGCGTTGTGCGCCGCGCGTTTCCCCAGCAGGCTCACTTTCACGAGGACTTCGTAGGCGCCGTTGACCTCGTCAACGAGCCGGAGATCGAAGGGTGTTTCGCCTGTTTGGTCATTCTCCCAGACGGTTTTCCAGACCAGTCCGTTGACCGCGCTCACCTCGATGCGGTTCACGTCGGCGACGGTCTGCCGCACACACTGTCCGTGAATCCGCAGGCTGGTGATCACATTCGCGCCTTCGACTTTGAAAATCACTTCGCCTGCCTGGTCCGCCTGAGCCGGCGCAACACCCCCACCCTCGAAGGCGGCAACGTTGGATGACCCGTGGACGCTAGTGGTCCACTCCCCGGTGGTGAGCGTCGGCGTGAACACGCGGATTCCGTTTCCCCGGATTCGATAGCGCTCGTTGGGCGTCTCCGGGTCCTTGCCGTGGTTCGGCACGTAGAATCCTGCCGTCTGGCCGAGGCTGCGGTAATGGCGGGTGTACGATTCGTGGTCCCGCAAGTTCAGGATGTAGCGGTGGCCGCGGTCCCAGTCGTGGAAATAGGAGCGGTATTTCAACCCATTGGGATTGAAGCAGCGGGCCTCCTCCGTAAGGCTTCGAATCGTATCTGCCCCCGTCAGAAAGCCGCGCGGACTGGTCGCCATCAGGCAGTGGTACTTGGCGATGTGGCCCGGTTCCTCCAAGCCGCCTGAAGCCGCGCACGCGCCCGGCTTGCCGATGTCCTCCACCCCCGCGATGGTCCGACCGTCGCAGAGGGTGTAGAGGGCCGACATGCTGTTGTCGTACATGTGCCAACGCCCGCCGTATTCGACTTCCGGCACGGTATGGAGGGTGATGTCCCAATACTTGGCGCGCAGGCCCATCGCATCCCAGATGGCGCAGTTGATGCCGGAGATGGTGCTGCACATCGTGTAACCGTAATCGTTGAACTGCCGGATGGGGTCCGTCAGGGCCATCCCGTGCAGCTCCATGGGCGCCGTTTGTCGACGGGCGATATGGGCCCAGTAGAACAGGGCCCAGCATTTCTGTTCAGGCGTCTCCCACTTGCCCGTCATGCTGCGGATCATGGACGACAGGTCCGAGTAATCCGGCGAGGCGTCGGTAACCACCTTGAGGTTGAACACAGCGGCTGAACAGACGAACGCGGCCGGGAGAAGAGAAAACACCAGGCAAACAATTCCCTGGAAGAGTCGAACGCTTGCTGCGCGGTCAGTCACGACACGAGAACGCCGACCGCCGAAAGGATGACAGCTCGCGGCGCGCCTTGGCCGGTCTGAGGGACAGTCGGCGTGCATCGGCTTTAGAACATGACGGGCTTCACGCCTAAAGCAAGATCAGACACATCCACTTTCGGGGCTTGCATCCCGGGGAATGGAGGCTGCACTGTTCACATCCATGAAATCCCGCTTCCACGGTGCGCCGACAGCCCAGCCATGCAGGTAGATTCCAACGTTCCCGGATTCCTCGTGTGCTCCTGGCTAGTCGCCATCTTCACGTGCTGTGCTGGGGATTCCTTCGGTGCGTCGAGAGACGACGCTCGCTTGCCCGCCGCGGCGGTTGGACGCGGGATGCGGCCAGACGAACGCGTCACGGCGGGTGTGGGTGGGATGCCGCCTGCAGGGCTTGCCAGCCCGCCGGTTCCATCGTGGTTTCCCCAAGCGCCGCCGCTGCCGCCGCCTCGGGGGGAGGTAATGCGCGTGGCGACCGTGGAGGAACTGCTCGCGGCGGTTGATCGCGTCGAGTCAGGCGGCACGATCCTCCTTGCGGACGGTCACTACCAGCTCCCGCGGGCAATCGTTCTCGAGGGGAAGCGCAACATCGCCCTGCGCAGTGCGTCCGGAGATCCGGCGCGGGTCACCCTGAGTGGCCGGGGTTGGGAGAGCGGCTGGAAGGAAGACGATCTTCTCCACATCGGCCGTTGCGAAGGAGTCACCGTTGCCCACCTGAGCTTCGCCGATTGCCGGTCCTACGGAATCAAGGTGGAAGCGGAAAAGGCGCCGCGGGACATTCACATCTACGACTGCCGCTTCCGGGATATCGGCGTTCGCGCGATCAAGGGCTCTGCCGGCCAAGACCCGAACATCCGGGCGGTCAAGGGGTCGGTGCGCTACTGCCAGTTCGAGAGTACCAAGGTCCCCCCAGCCGATTGGTTGTTCGGAGGCGACTACATTGCGGCCATCGACATGATGGCGCTCGATGATTGGCACTTCAGCGACAGTCTCTTCCGTAACATCCGGGGGCGCAACGGCGGCGGGCGGGCGGCGATCTTCCTGTGGGTGCGTTCCCGGCGGGTGGTAGTGGAACGGAATCTCATCCTCAACTGCGACCGGGGCGTGGCCTTTGGGAATCCCGGTCAGTCCACCGCCAATCTCGCCGGAGAACGGCTCGTGTACGTCGCCGACGGGATCATCCGCAACAACTTCATCGCTGGCGGGCCGGACTGCGGGATCGAGCTCTGGTACGCCGATCGGATCAAGGTGATGCACAACACGATCTGGCGACCGGAGCAGAACTGGCGGCGGGGTATCCGTGTAGGAAGCGGCACGGCTCACACCGAACTCGCGAACAACTTGATCCATGGTGAGATCCTCTTCGAAGGCGGGGAGGCCCAGATGCGTCACAATCTGACGGGCCATCTTGAAGGGTACTTCGTGAACCCGGCGGCGGGGAACCTGGCCCTGACGCGGGAAGCGACCGGGGCCATCGACCAGGGCGTCTCCGACCCGGACGCGGCAGAGGACATTGGCGGTCGCCCTCGGGTAGGCCGGCCGGACCTGGGAGCGTGGGAATTTCGTAATGGATTATGAAACCAAGCACTTCATCGCTTTCTCGGAGAGGCTTTGTGCGGTCGACAGCAGCCCTCGCATTGGGCACCGCTTCGGGTGGCGTTGTCTCAGCGACGGCCAACTCATGGAACGAGCTACTCAAGGATCTGTCCCCCGCCGTTCAGATGCAGTTCATGCGACCGGCGCAGCTTGACTGGCGAGGGGACGGAAAATGATCGGCCTGTTCACACGGTTCTGCCGTGCTTTCGCTCCAATTCAGCCTTGACCTGTTCCCAGGGAATCCCGTCCTCCGGATGCTGGCGATAGGCTTCGACCCGGCGGTCCAGTTCAAGAGCCTGGGCGGCGGTCAACGGGGGTTCGTACCCCTCCTGGGCGATGTTCTCCCAAAGGGCCTCCGCCAACTCGATCCGTTCAGCCAGCGGCAGTCGCTTGGCGGTTTCCAGCACGCTCGCGTTGATGGGGGGCAAGGTAACAACTCCATGCGCTCGGGGCAAGGCGAGAGACCAGGGAAAGCATCGCGCAACCACGATCACAGCCGTCACCCCCTGGAATCTCCAGCGAAACCGGATGCGGCGGCGTGCGCTCCCCGCTCAGGACTGCTTGGAAGCCCCAGCCGATCTATCGAAGAACTCGAGTTTGATGTGCCTGAGAGGTGAAGGAACTCGCGAAGATCACAAGGAAGCCTACAGGTGGCTACGCAAGGCGGCCGAGAGCGGCTACGCGGAAGCGCAATTCGAACTGGGGCGACTGTATGTGCAAGGACTTGCCGTGCCCCAGAACTGGGCCGAAGCGGTGCCTTAGAATCCTTGACCCATTCAACGCACCACAAGAACTTGACCTGTCTACTACACGCTTCACCGGTCAAGGATTCTAGGTTGGACAG
>CAYPUR010000230.1:0-7718 GCA_964413865.1 uncultured Verrucomicrobiota bacterium | reverse complement strand
CGAACTGGGCTTCGATGTCGACGCACCGTGACTCGGTCGAGGTTGGGAGATCGGAGATCGGAGATGGGGGGGACGGTGCGTCGGTGCGTCGGAGATGGGCGGTCCCGCAGCCGCGCAGACGCGTGAACCGAATGCGGCTGAAATGTGGAGCTCCGACCGAAGCTGCCCGGGCACGAACGCTTTCGACAGCGCGGAGCGTCTGGACTGCGGTGCTTCAGCACCGCTTTGCGTGGGACGTGACCGACCATCGTCGTCGAAAAGCGGCGGTCAGCCGCCGCACTCTCCCGCAATGCGGGACTTCGCGACCTCGACGCCGAGCTGAGCATAGGCGACTGCCACAACAAACGCCGGCACAAGGACTTGGGCAATCACAACGGTGCTAGTCCGTGGAACAACGCGAGAGATCTCTTTAGGTTGTTGCCTATGCGCATCGCGGGACGGCTACGGATCCACGGTTCATGGAGACTTGAAGTCCTGCAGTCCGCGGATCACTTCGCGCGCAACGGCGTGGATGATGCCCGGCTCGTTCGAGTGCCCCACCGTGAATGTGACCAGCACGAACTTGTGGCCGTCCGGCAGCTCGATACAGGCGGCGTCGTGGCGGGTCTCGCTCGTCCAGCCGGCTTTCGACCAGAGCTGAGCGCCCGGCGGGAGGGCAGGACCGGTGAACTTCGCCTGGCTGTCCGAGTCCTTCGACTCGGGCCGGGGATCCCGTTTCATCAATTCGAGCATCTGCCGGCAACGCGGCGCCGAGACTGCCTTGCCGGTCACAATCTCGACCAACAGTCGCGCGGTCGCGTCCGTGGTCAGGGCGTTCCGTTTGGGATCGAACGCCTTGATCGCCTGGGTCTCGCGTCCGTAAGGGCCCTCGCACCACGGTTTCTTGTTGGCGTTGATGCGCGTGTAGCCACGGGACGCGAAGTAGCGGTTGACCGCATCGCGCTTGTTGAACCACGCCTCGAGTTCGCCCGGGGGCATCTCGGGGCCGCTGGTCGTGCCTGTCAGCAGGTCGACGATGTAATGAGTCGCTTCGTTGTAGGACTCGACGATCATGTCGCGCATCGCGCGACGGAGTTCCGCGGTGTCGGCGAGTTTGCCTTCTTCAAGCCATTGGTGCGCCGCAACCAGGTAGAACAGCTTGATCACACTGGCGGGGTAGATCATCTCCTGTCCGCGGTAACTGGCCTGAATCGGCCTCTCGAGATCGCGCAAGTCGACCAGCGTCACCGCGAGCTGGTTCGTCTCGAGCTTCGGCTCGCTGAACTGCGCCAGGGCGGCGCCCACAGCCCGGTCGACGACGGCCTGAAGCGCAGGCGACGACGCCGGATCGTAACTCATGGTCGAGCCGGCATGGGTGGCCATGGCAATGAGAATAAGCGGGGTGACGGTGTGAATCAGGAGGCGACGGGAGCGTGTCATAGACATCATGCGACAGTGCAGGTTTCGTTCAGTCCGCCGGACGCAGAAAGCGCATCACCGAATCGCCATGCCGCAGCACTTTCAAGTCGGTCCACGGCGCCGAGAGGGTGAGCGTGTCGCGGCTCGCATGGCCCAGCACAAGCAGACCGCCGGACGCAATCAGATGCGGGAGGTCGGCATCATCGAGGAGATGTTGTGACAACGACTGCGAACGACGGCCCACGTTCTTCTCGCCGAATGGCGGATCGGCTAGAATCAGATCGAATCTCTCGCCCGCGGCGCGAAGCTGGGCAATCGCAGCGAAGGCGTCCTGGGTGCGCAGTTCGAATCGTCCGGCAGGCAGGCCGGTCGCCTCGAGGTTCCTGCGGATCATCGCCGCATGACGCCCGGCTTTCTCGACCGCGACGACTCGGAGCGCGCCGCGGCTCAGGCATTCCAGGCCGAGCGCCCCCGAACCGGCAAACAACTCGAGCACCTGGGCGCCCGCGACCCGATCGCCCAGACTGTTGAACACGGCCTGTTTCACCAGGTCCGGCGTCGGCCGCACAGCCAGACCTTTCGGCACGCTCAGCAGTCGTCCGCCAGCCATTCCCCCCACGATCCGCATGAGGCGCGAGGCTAACAGGCATCGAACAGCCTTGTCCAGAAAGCCAGAGCCTCAATCAGCGATTCTCATTCGGGGTGCAGGGCCTTGCCGCCGCGTGATGGCACGCGGCCTACAACATCGGTGTTTGTTCCCTTGTAGGCCGGGTCCCCTGACCCGGCGCGCTGAGCATGGTCAAAACGAGAATTCCTGAGCGTGAATAGCGGGCTGTGCACAGACGTCTGTGAGGACTGTTACTCAGGAAAACGGCGAAGGGCTTGCGATGAGAAATGTGCTCTGGTTAACGATCGGTCTGCTGATTGTCGGCGATGTCTCGATCGAGGCGGGAGACACGAAGGCGAATTGGACCAAGTACTGCGCCAAATGCCACGGCGAGGACGGCAAAGGCCAGACCGCGATGGGCAAGAGGACAAAGGCCAAGGACTACACCGACCCGAAAGTCCAGGCCTCGTTCACGGACCAGGAGGCCTTCAGGATCACCAAGGAAGGCAAGAACCGGATGAGGGGTTACGCCGAGTTGCTCAGCGACCAGGAGATCAAAGACCTTGTCGTCTACGTCCGCAAATTCAAGAAGTGAACACCGCTCAGAGCGCCAAAACCGTCAGCTTATGGGCATGGACCAGTTCCTCGATTTCCTCGGCCTCGAGCAGCAGGCTGCGTCCGCCCTCGAAGGCCAGCACGGCGATGCCTGCCGTGGCGCACGTCTGGACCGTCTGGAGCCCGATGCACGGAATGTCGAAGCGCATGTCGTGATTCTCCTTGGCGACTTTGACCGCCACAGCCCCGCCTGAACGCCCGGCCAGCTTCCCTCCCCGCGCCAGGCATTGATCCGTGCCCTCGAATCCCTCGACCGCCAGCACCGTGCCGCCTTTGACGACCACAGTCTGGCCGATCTCGAGACGCGAGACCTCCTTGGCCAAACGCAACCCGAACTCGATGTCGGCCTGTTGCTCCGCCGACGGCTTGGGCCCGAGGCGAAACCCGGCCTTGGCCATGAGCGGCTCCAGCCAAGGCAACGGCTCGATTAACTCGATGTCGTCCTTGCGCAACTCATCCCCGAGGGCGCCAAAGATGGTGTGGGCGTTCTTTTCCTTGAGCCGGAGCAGGGTGGTCAGGGCCCGGAGATCCGGACGCACATCGAACAGGTTGCGCGGCGCAATCTGCCCCAACATGACGCATTGGGTCACGCCACGCTCGACAAAGGCGGAGATCAGCTTCGAGAGTTGACCAACCCGCAGCCAGACGATCTCGTCCACGAGCGGCGCGAGGGCCGGATCGGTCTCGCCCTCGAACGCCACTGCCACAAGCCGCCGCCCTCCTTGCGCGCGCACCTGGCGGGCAAAAGCCAGGGGCAATGATCTGTTGCCGGCGATGAGGCCGAGCGTGGCTGTCGAATGCGTCACGCGCTCAAAACTAAAGTCTCCCCCCTCCCGGCTCAATGATGATTCCAGATCGACTTTCATGCTCGCGCACCGATCGTGTCGCGGGAATGCAAATTGACCGGTTGTGCAGGGAAGGATAGTGAACACCCGGAACTGCGCGGAAAGGAGCAACTGTCACTGCGCAAGAACGCGCGAAAAGAAAAGCGGCGTCGGGGGATACCCAACGCCGCAGTCATCCGTGTCCGCCACGGAAAAGACACTGAAATCACTTGCGAGACCGCCGCCATCCGGCGAAGCCGAGGAGGGCGAGTCCACCAACAAGAGCGAATTGGGAGGGCTCGGGAACGTCCAGGGTCAGCTCGCTTCCATCGTACCTGAGAATGTAGTCCGACTGAAGGTTGTCAAAAGTGACGCCGCCGATATCAGACGTGAGCACATTAAAACGGGTGTTTGGCAGGATCAGGCTCCAACTGCCGGATTCGAGGCCATCAGGAATCTCCATCTTTAGGCTCAGTAATCGCTGCCGAACACCTGAGCTGAACGGGAAAGTATTGGGTGATCCTCCCTCAGGATACGAAATGTTGAGAACCAGGTCACACACATACGATTCTTGTGGATCAAAAACCGTGTAAATGGGGTCAAATTTGTAGCCCTCGAAGCCTGTCCCATGAATCGCCGGTGCCGTGTCATCATTGAGAAAATCGCTAGAGAAAAGCGGTGTAGAAGTGGTGTCGTAGCCCCCGGTTTCGTTCCGAAATTTCTCAATAGTTATGGTAAAGTAGCCGACCTTCACAACCAGATTCTGCGGCCCTGATGCGAAGAGGTTCAGCATGTAGGATCCCTCAATTTCAGTCAGTTCCGCCTCCATGGTGAACTGGGCTTTAGCAGTCACTGAACTGAGCAGAAAAACCAAACCAAGGAATAAGAGTCTCGGTTTCATTAGTTTTGCACATTCTCTCTTCATCACCATTTTGTTTGGGGTCACAGAAAGCCGAAATCACCACGCCACGACTCTCGACACGGCCAAGAATGCATGCGGCTCACGCCCTGGGCTGCCTCCACTTGCCAGGCAGCAGACAGCGGAAATCGTTACAGCGTACCATCTCCCCAGCCCCCAACAGCTCGGGTTTCACGATGTCTTTTCGAGATTTCAACTATCAGGTTGTTAGATGCTGTGCACAACATGGTGCGGTTATTTGAGCGAAAACTAAACGAAACCAGTAGCGCTGACAAGTAAAATATTTAATGAAGTTTAGGTGCGCAAATGAGAAGACAGGACCATGCACGGACCAGCCAGAGTTCGGTCCAGGCCGTGCTGTTGAAATCTTCGGCCATTAGAGTTCCTTTCACACAATTCAATTGTGTGCTCCGTCCAGAAGGGCCGAAGATTCTCCGGAGCGAAGCGGGGGGAGGGAAGTGCCCGAAGGGTTATCGGGCTTGCTCATGAGAATGAGAACTCGGATTGGTCTCAGGCGCGCCTCGCCCCACGCACCGGAACGGAGCCAGATGAGCTGCAGATCGTGCAGGGTGTCTCGGCTGTTCCGCACAACAGATCTTTGGTAGCAGTTCCCGCCAATGGACAAAACCGTGTTAACCCTGTCTCTGTGGTCATTGCAGGGGACGGGAGGACGTCCTGAGCTCGATCCAGCGGAAGAACTTTTGCGGGAAGCCCCTTTGCGTCGGCATCTCCGTTTCGACAATACCAGTCTCGTCAGCCGTGCGGTCCGAGCCGGGCACATCCTGCCACGGACCCGTGACTCTCGTCGCGGACTGCAGGCGGTACTGTTGGCCGGGAATTGTCCATTTCCGGATGAACGTCAATCCGTCACGCGCAACGATGCCCGGAAGGGCAGCCGAACCGATGACCGAATGATCCCCGCCCCAGCCAGCATCCGTTCCAGGAACCCGGCTCGCGTCCAAGACTCCACTTCTCTGCATGCTTGCCAAGCCTGCGCCGCCAGCGGCGGCCGTGATCAATTGCAGCATCGAAAAGCGCGTTGTGTAATTCTCTCGGGCAGTGACTGTGTCGACGGCAGTCACAAGTGTGTCCCGATCAAGATCATACAGATGCGTCAATGACGCTGGGTTGAACCGGTTGTTGTAGTTCTCTCTAATCAGAACACTGTCCACTGCGTTCACGAGTGCGAGAGTCGCAGAATCCCCCGTCTCTCCGATTGCATTGCCGAAATAGAACACGTCCGGATCGGCCAAATCGGTCGTGAGCGTGGCCCGGACCGTGACTTGCAGCCACTTTTTGGCGATGGAGCCCGCATTCGGCCAGTTGGGCCAGATCAGCGTGACCCTGTCTGAGCCGTCGATGCCGGCGCCCTTGCGGACCGTGATGCTGGTCGGCAGAGGGGCCTGAGCCCAAGTCGTCGGATCGTTGTTGTTGCCGACCTTGAAGCCGAAATCTTCGGCGGTCGGGGTGCCGGCCAGTCCGGCAATGTCGATCATGAGCCCGTTGATGCCGCGGCTGTAGCTGGTGTAATTGGCGAACGTGGCGGTCTGGCCCGGGAGCAACGCCTGCTTGTCCGGGGCAATCGCGCTGTCGTCCGAAACGTTGGCCGCGCTGTCATTACCGTCCCACGCGGATTGGTTATAGAAGATATGTCGTCCGACAATTCGTGCGAAGGGGACGGTATAGCTGACCTCGTTCGAAGGGTCGCTTTCGAGGCCGGCGGTGTTGTAGGCCGTGACCACGAAGTAATAGGTGAGTCCGGCCTCGATGCCCGTGACGGTGTTCGTCGTCACATTCCCGACATCGATGATCTCATCGTACTGGCCCGACCCGAGGCCGTAATAGAGCTTGTATCCGGCGAGATCCGGCTCGCTGTTCGGGTCCCACGCCAGGGTGACCTCTCCCGCGGAGAGCACCGCGCCAATGACGAGAGTAACCGCACTCAGCACAACCACCCGCGCACTGCGCGCACGAGGCTTCAATCGATAGTCCATAGACGTTCTTGTCGGACTTGTGAGCCGTCGGCCGCCGAAGCGTGGGCACGGGTGCCTCTCTGCCGCGCTGACAACAGCTCAGTCCTCGTCGAGAATGCGCCCGTTCCACACCTGAGCCGTTTCTCGCGAACGCCCATCGTAATGGCGGCACATCAGGCTGCCAATTAGGGCGGTTGCTTAGAGAGGTCGGTGGTGGCGCATAGCAACCGTCGCGTATGAGGCGCAGTCAGATTGACGCTTATGTGCGCCATGGATTCGACCAGGGGACCGCCCATCACCTGGACGAATCAACGAACCAATCCCGGGCCTGACCTGATCTCGATCCAGCGGAAGAACTGTTGCGGACATCCCCTTTCCGTCGGCATCTCCATTTCGACAATACCGCTCGCGTCAGCCGTGCAGTCCGAGCCGGGCACATCCTGCCACGGACCGGTGAGGGTCGGCGCCGATTGCAGCCGGCACTGTTGGCCGGAAACTGTCCATTTTCGGATCTTCGCCAATCCATCACCCACAACGATGGTGGGAAGGGCAGCCGAACCGATGACCGAACGATCCCCCTCCCGATCAGGATCCGGTCCCGGAACCTGGGTCGCGTCCAAGGCTCCAGAGGCCGGCCCTTTCTGCATGCTTGCCAACCCTGCGCCGCTAGCGGGCACAGTGATCAGTTGCAGCATCGAAAAGCGCGTGGTGTAATTCTCTCGCGCAGTGACTGTGTCGATGGCAGTCACAAGGGTGTCCCGATCGAGATCATACGGATTTGTCAATGACGCCGGGTTGAACCGGTTGTTGTAGTTCTCTCTAATCAGAACACTGTCCACCGCGTTCACGAGTGCAAGAATCGCAGAATCCCCCGTCTCTCCCACTGCATTGCCGAAATAGAACTCGTCCCGATACGCAAGATCCGTGTTGAGCGTAGCCTGCACCGTGACCTGCAGCCATTGCTTGCCGATAGACCCCGTGATGGGCCAGTTGGGCCAAATCAGCGTGATCCTGTCTGAACCGTCGACGCCGGCACCCTGCCGGACCGTGATGCTGGCCGGCAGGGGGGCCTGGGCCCACGTCGTCGGATCGTTGTTGTTGCCGATCTTGAAGGCGAAATCCTCGGCGGTCGGGGTGCCGGCCGGGCCGGCAATGTCGATCATGATGCCGTTGATGCCCCGACTGTAACTGGTGTAGTTGGCGAACGTGGCCGTTTGACCCGGGAGCAACGCCTGCTTGTCCGGGGCAATCGCGGCGTCGTCCGAGATGTTGGCTGCGGCGTTGTTACCGTCCCACGTGGATCCATTGTAAAAGATATGCCGCCCGACGACCTGGCCATCGGGGAGGTTGTTGATCTCGACGATGAACGACTGCTCGAGTGC
>CAYPUR010000229.1:0-7729 GCA_964413865.1 uncultured Verrucomicrobiota bacterium | reverse complement strand
TGGTGGCGGGCACGAGCATCATCCGCAACTGAAGCGGCGCATACGCGGCTTGATGTTGCAGGGCATGGCCTGCCTCGTGAGCCGCCACCCCCACGGCCGCAATCGAACTGCCCTGGTAATTCTCCCCGGAAAGGAAGAGAGCGCGCCTGATGGGATCGTAATGGTCGGTCAAGTGTCCCTGCACGGGATGAATGTCGACGTCCTCAAGGCCGGCGCGGTCGAGAATGACTCGGGCGGCCTGGGCCCCCGTCACACCCGACTCGATGGGTTGACGCACATACCGGTTGTACGTCGAGGTGAGTCTGAACTGGGCATAGAGGCCCAGGAGCAAACCCGGAATGATCAGCCAGTCGTATGGTCCAAAAAACATGATCGTGCCTTCTGATCGCGGCCTGTCTCCCTCCGCGGCCTCGCAACAAGGCCCCGCCTGCATCCGCCTGCGCCCGAGGTCGAGAGGTGAGCAGCCTTTTCTTCATGCAGCGGCACCCCAGACGCCACGCTGGTAACAGATGTCTCAAAAGAGGCCCAAGCGCAAGGCCGAAGGCTTCACACTTCGAGAACCTTCTCGAACTTGGTGAGGTTGTGGGCGCCGGCGTCCGTGATCACGACCATGTCCTCGAGCCGGACCCCTCCGATCGAGGCGTAGTAGAGCCCCGGTTCGACGGTGACGACGTGGCCGGGGCGGAGGACGGCATCACTGGCTTCAGTGACCCGGGGAGGCTCGTGGAGTTCAAGTCCGACGCCATGACCCGTCCCGTGAAAGAACCCCTCCAACCGCCCATTGCGGCGCCCGGTCCTGTACCCCTCCCGCTCGAACTGGCGCGCGACCGCGCGGTGAATCTCGGAGCACTTGCGGCCGGGACGCATCATCCGCAGGGCGAGTTGCTGGGCGCTTTTGACGGCGTGATAAAGCTGTCGAAGGCCTTCAGAGGCTCGGCCTTTGACGATCGTGCGCGTGATGTCTCCGTGGTACCCGGGCTTTTGGGAGCGGGGAGAGACGTCGATGACGATGGGCTGGTGGGCGCGGAGGGGGCCGTGGCCCGGGTCGTGGGGGTCGCAGGCTCTGGATCCGCCGGCGACGATGGTGTGGCTGGCGCTGCCGCCTGCCTGGATAATGGCGACCTCGGCGATGGCGCGCAGACGTTCGGAGGTCAGAGGGGTGCCGCGATAGACGAGCTTGCCGCCGGAGCCGACCCTGGCGCTGCGGAGGGCCTGGATGGCCTCGGCCATCCCGACCTCGGCCATCATGAGAGCCGCGCTGACCTTCTTGATCTCGTCGGCGGTCTTGAACTCGCGTTCGGGGAAGAAGAGCGCTCCCCGCCGAACCTTCAATCGAATCTTCAGCCGGCGGAGTTCGCGGGCCAGGCCATAGGGAAAATTCTCCGGCACGAGGAACTTGTCGATCCCTCGTTCGTGCGCGAGCAGCCACACGACGCGGGCGAGGCTCTCGTCACGGGGACGTTTCAACTTGCGCTGACAGCGGCTCAAGGAGAGGACGCGGCAACCGTTTGCTTCGCGGCGGGCGCGATCCAGTTCGAGATCGCTGGCGATCATGTAGCTTCGTCCATCGCGGCGAAGGTAGACGAAAGGATCCGGGATAAACATTTTGACCGCATACAGCATGTTTGCGTCCCGCTCGCTGTCGGCGACCAGCAACAGGTTGTCCTCGCTCATTGCTGCGGCTCCCGGGCCGGCGCGGAGATCGTGGTGGTGGGCATCGTCATGAGAGGCTGATAGACTTTCCAAAGCGAGCGGACGCGGCGGGATGGGGCCCGCCGCGTCCGGGAGTCCAGTGCCGATGATCGTGCGTTCCTGGCCGCCGGGTTCCTTTCATTTCCAGGGGAAGAAACGCGCGGCGGCAATCGATCATTGGTAGATCATGATCAGGTTCACCCCTTGCACCTGCACGGAGGTGATTGTCAACGCAGAGGCGCCGATGAGCCGATAGAATCGGGTCGGACCGCTCAAGGGGAGCGTGATGCGCTTGGCGTTTGTATCGATGACAGCGGCGGCATCGTCGGCATAGCCCCCGGCGACGGTGGTCGACGACTGCACCTTGACTGCCGGGGCCGGGACGATATCGAGGTAGGCCTTGATGGCGCCCTGGGCCTCCGCATCGTTGATCAGGGTGCGGACGTCGCTGGCCATGTTCACAGAACTCCATTCCACGTGCGCGCTTCCGCCCCGCTCGTACCAGACCAGACGGAACGGATAGAGGCCTGTGACCGGCACGTAGAACTCAAACGTGCCCGTCACTTCGTTGGCGGTTCCGCCGTTGCGGGCGCCGAGGACGGGGGTCTTGGCGCTGAGACTGGCGCCGGACGAGGCTTTGAAGCCGTCGTCACTGATCACGGTGAAACGGTACGAGCCGGCCGCCAACTCGAGCCAGGCGTTTGCCTCGACGGCGAAGTCGTCCGTCAGCCCGGTCTCGTCCAAACCCGGCACTACGTACTCCTTTTGGAAGAAGCCGGCGGTCCCGCCGTCCTGGGACATCTCGATCAACTGCTCGGTGACGCTCTTGTCCAGGATGGCTGGGATCGTCGAACTGGGCGCCAGTTGGAGTTCGGCCCGTTCGAGGCTGTTGTCGTACGGTCCATACGCGGGATCGGCTTGGACCACCCGGACGTGGAAGCCGCGGTCCGTGCCGGGGCCGGGCTGACGATTGGCGGGATCGAGGCTCAGGTAGTTGATGGTGAACTGCCAGTCCGCGGCAATGTCGACACCCTCGCTGTCCTTGAACGTGATCCTGGCGTTGTTGATCGCGCCTGAGGAAGGAGGAGGAGCGATGGGGTAGTGCACCGTCGCGCCCGCGGCCGTCGGTGTCACCGTGGCGGGGACGACCTGTCCATTCACTTCCAGTGTCACTGTGCCGAGGTTGACGGACGTGGTGCGGTTCTGAATCACTGCGTCAATCACCGGGAGTGCGGTGTTCAGCTCCGAGCCGGGCGCGGGCGAAAGGGAGGTGATGGACGCCCGATCCACCGACGGCCCGCTGGCGGGAATGAAGACCATGTAATTGAGGTAACGTGCGCCGTCACCGGGATCCGGCGTGACCTGGCGCAGCCGCAGGGTCTTCTTGCCCGAGAGGGAGAGGACGATCTTGTTCTGCCCCGTGCCATCGGTGAGCGCGAAGTTGCGAAACTGGAATCCGGTCCGCGCACCCAGGAACGAGCCGAGCGGCGTGGCGGCGGCATCCGGTTGGGTGGGATCGCCGGTGACTTCTTCGAGGACGCTTTCGCCGGTTGCCATGTTGGCCAGACCCTGGCGGAGATAGACCTCGTAATGGCCCGCGGGGAAGGTGCGCGTGTAGTTCATCCACTCGCCGGCGGCGATGTCGCCGATGGCGTAGTCGTAGACGCCCATGGCCGCGCCGCCCGCAGCCGTGTACTTGGCGCGCTCGTGATCGAGAGCATGCGTCATCCGGACGGGGTCATCGGGCCGATACTTGGTGTCCTCTGCATTGGGTGAGGTGCGGGTGTCGCTGAAATCCACTGTCGGCACTCCCGCCTGCCAGCTATATCCATTGGGATCATAGCCGCCCTCCCCGACGACGACGGGGTTGTCGGTGAACTGGCCGTAGCCGTAATTGTAGTCCTCGACTTCGATCGCGAGGCTGTCGACTGCGAAGGTGTCGAAGAAGAGGTTGCGCGAGGTTGCGACGCCATCGCTGTCTTCGACCGAGAGGATGGCCGCGTAATCCACGTTCGCGGCCAGGCCGCCCAGGGTGACAGTGCGGCTGTTGCCCGTCCCAGCGACGCTGAGACCGTTGGCGGTGGTGAAGGTGGCGCCATTGAGTGTGACCGAGATCTTTTCGTTCGCGAGCGGCTTGTCGTCGTTCACCTTAAATGCGATCTGAGTCGAGGCGGGCAGGAAGTTGGCGTATTCGGCGGGCGCGATGTCCGAGAGAATGGCCGCGGTGTTGCCGGCGGCGGGCGGCGCGTGGAGGAGGGCATTGTCATAGTGCACCGAATAGAGCTTCTCGCCGCTGAACTGCTGGTAGCAGTACAAGGTGAAGTAGCCGGTGGTGATGAAGGGCGCGGCGGGGGAATCGGTGCCATCCTGCATCAGATCGGCGGCGGGCGTGTCGAGAATGGTCCGTGACCAAAGCACGGCGTTGCCGTCGTCCTTGTCCAGGATCTGAGCGCAGGCCTCGACATTGCCGTTGTGGACCGTGAGGGTGAGCGCCAGGGTGACGTTTTGGTTCTTCAGCTCGGCGGTGACGTCGTCATCCGCGATGAAGTACTTCTGAACTCCCTTGGTGATGAGCACGTCCGTCGGGTCTTTAGCCAGGCCGTATCCGGCCAATGTGCCGGGGCTGTTGCCACCGGTGTTCGGGATGAACGCCAACACCGCATACGCATCCTCGCCGGAGTCCTGCACCAGGTCGACTTCCAGACGCACCTGCTCGCCATCCTTGAGCTCGATCACGCGGCTGGTTTTTTGGCTGGCGGTGAAGATGTCCTGGTTCGCTGGCGGCAGGTCAAAATGGAACTGCTGGTTTTCCTCGGTGGGAATCCCGAAACCGGGAACAAAGGTGAAATCCGTCCAGTCGGTCTTGGTGTTGTCGTTGAAATCGTCAATCAGTGTCTCGTCCGTGACAAAGACCTCGGCGTTGTCGTAATGGACCGAGTAGATCTTGTCCCCGCTGTATTGCTGATAGCAGTACAAGGTGAAGTAGCCGGTGGTCAGGAAAGGCGCGGCTGGCGAATCGGTCCCGCCCTCCATGATGTCAGCCGCCGGCGTGTCCACAACCGTCCGTTCCCACAGCACGGCGTCGCCGGCGTCCTTGTCCAGGATCTTGCCGGTGACGGTGACGTTTCCGTTCTTGGCGGCGAGTCTCAGGACCAGCGTGACGTTGTCGTTCTTCAGCTCGGCGGTGACGCCGTCGTCCTCAACGAAGTACTTCTGGATGCCCTTGGTGATGAGCACGTCGGTCGGATCCTTGGCAAGGCCGTATCCCCCCAGGGTCCCCGGGTTATTGCCCCCGGTATTCGGGATGAAAGCCAACACCGCAAACGCATCCTCACCGGCGGACTCGACGAGATCGACGCGGAATTCGATGGTCCGGCCTTCCTTGAGTTCGAACAGTTCGCTGGTTTTCTGGCTTGCGCTGAAGATGTCCTGATTGGCCGGCGGTTGGTCAAAGTGGAACTGGCCAGCCTGCTCGACAGGCAGGCCGAAGCCCGGGATAAACGTGAAATCGGTCCAGCCGGTCTTTGTATTGTCGTTGAAGTCATCGAGGATGCGAGCCGCGCCGGGCGGGGCGAACACCAACCCGGCGACGAGGCAGAACAAGGCCGAGCCACCGCTCGGCAAAAGGCGTGTCAGGGATTTCATAGGCGCGTTTCTGCGGGGGTACTTGGTTTGTGTTTCTCACTGAGCGTCCGGCTTCTCTGCAGCATCCAAGCAAACACGGACTCGGGCCAGGCCAGTCTCACGCGCCATCGGGCGCGGTGCGGCCCTCACCTCGCGTTGGTCTAGTTTGGATCACAACTTCAAGTCTCAAGCCCGCGGCTCCAGGCGTCAACGAAATTCAAGTCCACGAAACTCAAGTCCACCAAGTCCGGCGAGAAGGGACGGTCGACGGGCTGCGCCGGGAGACAACCGGCATTGGGGGGGGGGACGGCCGGTTCGGGGTCTCACGGCTTCTCGATGCGTTTGCCCAAGTAGACCACTTCGTCGCCCTGAGCCCCAGCCCGCGCAAGCTCTTCAAAATCGAGCTTGCGGTAGAACCGGTACGCCCGGTGATTCACGGCGCTCATGCACAGATGGACGCCGGACGAACCGCGCCGCTCCAAGGCCTCCAATTGGTGGCGGATCATCCGGACACCCTGCCCGCGGCCCTGCGCCCGCGGCGCCAGATCGATGTGAAGGTGAGAGGGGTAGGCGCGGAAAGAATCCGGATAGTAGACCACATAGTGATGGTATTCGTGGTGGAGCCTCTGGACCGGCGTCCATGTCGCGGGATCACCCTCGGGATCGGGATGCCGTGCGCGCAATGACGGCAGCCATTCGGCCCGCAGACGCTCGTAGAAGCGCGCCGAATCGAGCGCCGCAAGCACGTAGCCGCAAACGCCCGCCTCGTCTTCGAGGACAAACGCCAGGTCGGGTTCGAGGGCGATGTACGGGCCGACGTACAGATTCCCCAGAGCCGCGGGATCGTCCTGGTACAGATGCGTGCCATCGGCGCCGGAGTCGCCCGTCTTCAGACAGACCTCATAGGCGGCATCGACGTCCGCTGATAGACATGGGCGGATGCGAAAGCCCGATTCGCGGTGCGTGTCATTCATCAGAGTGCACTCACACTCTCGGAGTGAAGAAGCCCGCCTCGTCCATCGGCAAAAGCCGCCCGACAACCGCCGCGAACCCGCCGCGAAAGACGCCGGGCCGGTAGTCGGGTGAACGAAATCGCGGCTCGGGGCTCGGGGCGTGACGGCGCCAGGCGATCCAGGCCAGCAGCAGCAGGACCGTCTCCTTGAGCTCCCACACGTGCGGATAGAGTGCGTAAAGCAAATCACGGTCGTCGAGCTGAGTCAGCTTGTCGCAAAGGGTCAGAATCCGCCGACTTGTTCTCTCGAAACGCCCTTCAACCCTTCCCCACCGATCCGGCGCGGCGCGCAGCAGGCGTTTCAGGTCGGCCACGTAGCCCTTGGCACGATCCCCAAACTCGCACGGCAGATAGAAGAAGTGGGTGAGGAGAGCAATCTCATCGAGTTCGAGAGTCTTGCGTCCGCGACGTGTGAACCTGGGCTGCCAGGCGGCCATCGCTCTCCGGCAGGTGGTCGGTGGGGCGGGCGGGCGGGCGGACCGGCACCAGGCGCCCAGGGTGCGGATGGGGACAAAATTCGCTTCGAACTGGCAGTTGGGATTCAACAGCACCCCGCCAATCTCCTCCCGCAGTTCAGGGGCGCGCCCCGTGTACGGCCCCAGATGGAGCCTGCGGTTGTCGTAATCGTTGGCGTGAAGATTGTCCCAGAGAATCGGTTTGCGTCCAATGACCCGACGCAGCGCGCGAATCGAGTTCACCGGGATCACCTCGGACACAATGTGCGGACCGGTCCAGAGGAACTCGATGCCCGGTCGGAGTTTCTCGCCGACCTCCCGGAGGTAGGGCGATTGGCGGACGGACGGTTCGGCCATGCGCCCGCAGTAGACGGTGGGACAGAAGAGCAGCCGGCAAGGGGCCGGGTCCCGTTCGAGAGCGTCGAACACACGATTGGCCACGGCGCACTGGGCGGCGGCCACTGTGCCGTACGCCTGTCGGTCATCCTTGGATAGTCTGGCGGGCAGATCATCCCAGAGAAGCGCGCAGTGGGATGCGCCAAGCCGGCGGACCTGATCGAGTTTGGCGATCAAAGTGGCCGTCTCTTTCGGCTTGGCCGCTTCGAGATCCAAGCCCGGAGCGATCGCGTAGATGAATTGTATCCCGCGTTTGCGGCACGCGTCGGCAACCGCGCGCAACCCGGACGCCTCTGATCGGGTGTAGGGCTCGCGCCAGAGCGCGCGGTGCTTCAGGTCATCTTTTGGCGCGTAGAGATAGGCATTCAATCCGGACGCCTCGATCCAGTCGATCAGCTCGCGCCGCTGGCGAAGGGTCCAGGGCCGCCCGTAAAAGCCCTCGACCACGCCGTTCAGAGGCGATCCGGCTCCCATGCGCGCGAGGCTCACTTCAGCTCGAACACCAGGCTCGGATCCACCGGGTACCGTCCAAACCGCTCCCCATAAATGG
>CAYPUR010000228.1:0-7746 GCA_964413865.1 uncultured Verrucomicrobiota bacterium | reverse complement strand
GGCCTTCGAGCTGCCCTGCTGAACGCGGCCGAGGGTGCGCGTGACTTCGCTCACGACCCCGAATGATGACGAGACGGATGGTCGAACTCAAGCTCAAGGGAGACAGGTCAAAGGAGGTCCACAGAGATCGGCAGACGGACCGCCAAAACCGGTCGGCGCGAAAGAGCAGGTGCGAAAGGACTTGCCCAGAGGCCGCCAAAGGGGCTACGGTTTGCGGGCATGCTCGAAGACCTTCCAGACGAATGGCAAGAATGGATTGCCTTGGCCCCGCTGGAACGTTGGCGCCAAAGCCAGCAGCTCTTCGCGCAGTATCTCGCGCAAGGAGGCAGCCTTGATCCCGACCCCGATCCTGACAGTCCTTTCTACTTTCCGGAGGAATGGCGTCCAGACGCTGCTCATGGGCGGGCAGGCCTGCGTCTTTTACGGCGCGGCGCAAGTTAGCAAGGACATTGACTTGGCGCTGCTCGCCGAGCCCGGGAATATCGAGCGCCTGCGCCGTGCGCTGATCGAACTGGCGGCGGTGCGCATCGCCGTGCCGCCCTTCGATCCGGCGCTCTTCGATCGTGGGCACGCGATTCATTTTCGTTGCCAAGCGCCGGGAGTCGAGGGACTGCGGGTGGACCTGATGTCGAAGCTTCGGTTGCTCGATCGTTTCGAGACACTCTGGGAGCGTCGGACAACGTTCGTAGACGATGAAGGCAACGAGTTTAACCTCCTGAGCGTGCCCGACCTGGTACGGTCCAAGAAGACTTCGCGGAACAAAGACTGGCCCGTGATCGAGCTACTCGTCAACATCCACATGCACGAAAACTTCGCGGTTCCCCGACCGGATTGGATTCGCTTTTGGCTGAGCGAATGCCGCACTCCGATTCAACTCGTCGAGTTGGGGCGGCGCTTTCCGGCCGAGTGCCGCGCACTCACGTCGGTCCGCCCGCTGCTGAACCACGCGCTCGCCGGCGATCGAGGGGCTCTGATCCCGGCGCTGGACGCGGAGATGCGGGCTGAGCAGGCCGTGGATCGCGCTTACTGGGAGCCCGTGCGCCGCGAACTGGAAGCCATGCGCCTCGACGAAGCTCGCCAGAAACGCAGCACTGCCGGGGGCGAGCCACTCGGTACTTGATCGCCCCTTCATAGCTTTCGTTGCGGGCAGGCTACTGCCCAACAACGCGATAGAAACCGCAGGGGCTTTTGCACCGGCGCGATTCTGCTGGCGCTCGCCAGGGCTGCGCCGTCGGGGCTCAGAGCGAGGCCGTAAACTTCGTCGGTGCTGCCCCGCAGCGTTAGCCAGGCATCGCTTCGGCACTCCTGCCAGAGATAGCGCCATTCCCACCCGCGCAGATCGGGTTCGCCAGGCCCGGCTAAAGGTCCAAAGTCGTTCCGCCGACCGCCTGCCTTCTTGTTCTGTTTCAAGTCATCCAACGGGAAACGCCTCCACGTGACGCAGACGCTCCAGTGGCGTGAGCGTGTGCCAGTACGCTCGGTCTTCTTCCTCCGCTTGCTCGAAAGTCAGCACCCGCAGGGCTTTTCTGGCCTGGCGTGTGCGATCCTGCCGGGGCAAGACGGATTCGGGTTTGCCGGTCGTCGTCATGGACCAGACTCGATCTGTTTTACTGTGGCCCGTCGAACGTTCGATTGCTGGCGAGACCGGGATCGGTGAGCTTTCGGAACGTAACGGATAGCGCTCTTTCGTACGACCTGGCCGCCGACTCGGGGCTTCGAGCCAATACCCGGGCCTGAAAAGCGCGCGCTATTCCATTGCATGAGGCGCGAGCCTGGTTCCTGCGCCCGATGAAAGGCCTGAGCCGGCAGCCCGGGTTCGATCTGATCGAAGCACCGCCGGTGAAGGAGACCTTGCCCGGGCTGCGCGCCGGCGCTGCCAGCTCGCGCATGAACTGCATGCGCCGCAGGCTACCCCAGCGCCGGCGCGCTGTCCAAGGCTCCGTCAAGGCTCAACGTTATCGCCGCTCGTGGATGCGTGGTTCTTTTCGATAAACGTCTTGCCCTCGGCGCTGCAAGCACCGCCAAACTGATAAACACCGCCGCCGAAGCCTTGGCCGCCGGGGCTGCCGCCCAAGGCCAGGTTGTGGGTGACGGTCGCGTCCGTGAGCGCGAGTGAGGCATAGTACTCGACGAGACCGCCGCCCAAGGCCAGGCCGCCGGTGCCTCCGGCGCGGCCCTCGCCGCCGTGGGCGTGGTTGTGTGCTACGGTGGTGTTCATGACGGTAAGCATCGCCCCGTCCCCGCTGCGGAGGCCGCCGCCCGCGCCGCCGCCGCCGTTGCCTCCAAGTCCCGCTGGGCCCCCCAGGGCCGTGTTGTGCTCGACCGTGGAGCCGGTGACGGTGACGTTCGCACCAACGCCCTCAGCGTCGAGACCGCCGCCGCCGACCTCGCTGCCGTTGGCGCCGGGGCCTCCAGCACCCCCGAGGGCCTGGTTATGCTCCAGCGTGCAGTCGCTGATCGTTCCGGGGGCATTGCCGAAATGGATGGCACCGCCGAGAACAGGGCCGCTCAAGAAGCCGCTGTTGCCGTTGCCGCCGATGGCCTGGTTGTGGTCGAACCGGCTTTGGCAGGCATCCAACCGCACCGTACCACCGCCAGAGCCGTCCGTGTGAATGGCGCCGCTGAAGCCGCCGCCGCTCAAGAAACCGCTGTTGTCGTTGCCGCCAATGGCCTGGTTCAGGCTGAACGTGCTGCCGGTGATGCTCAGCGTGCCATAGTTGCCGATGGCCCCGCCGGTGGACGCACCGGCGAGGTAGCCGCTGCTGCCGCTGGCGCCCTGGCTGGCGTTGCCGGTGAACTCACACCCAGTGACATAAACATAGAAAAAGTTCGCGAGGGCGCCACCAGTTCCAAGGCCATCAAAACCGGCAAACGAACCGCTGCTGCCGTCGGCACCGCGCGCCAGGTTGCCGGTGAATGAACTCGATGCAATGGCCAGAACTCCGAAATTCCCGACGCCGCCCCCGGCTCCAGCACCAAAGATGCCCAAGGGCGCTTGGCCACTATCACCAAGGGCCTGGTTATCGGATACGACAACATTGGCGAGAGTCAGGCTGGCGAAGTTGAGCACCCCGCCGCCGAGGCTGGGCATCATGGGTGAGTTGCCGTCGGCCAGACCCTCACGGATCGTCACGCCCGCGATGGTCACGTTTCCGCTCGCGATGACGAAGACCCGGCTGGCGTGGTTGCCGCCAATCTTGAGCCCGCTGGGACCAGGGCCCTCGATGTCCAGGTCTTGGGTGATCATCAATGGGCCGCTGGTCAGGGTGATGGCGCCCTTGACTTTGAAGGTGATCGTATCGCCTGCGGCAGCAATGGCGATGGCTTCGCGCAGCGAGCCCGGGCCGCTGTCGTTGCGGCTGGTTACGGTGAGGGTCCCAGCGCGGGCGCTGCTCACGCTGGCCAGAGCGGCCAACGCAAGCGCGCAAATGGCGAGGGTTGAGATCCCTCGCGCCGATGTGGATTGCTTCATACCTGGTAACCTTTCTTGTGTTTGTTGTTTGTTTTTCTCTTTCCGCCACCCGTCGTGAGCGGCGAAATCTCTTCGCGGTAGACGACACTCCACCCGTGAGGGCCAAGGGCCCCCTTTTTGAGGAGTTGAATGCGCTTGGCGCACTGGGCCCAGGCGGCGTGCCTCAGCCCGGAATCTAAACCCTACAAATCAGAGCTGCTGTCGATGAATTGCCGGCCAACATCGCTCGGCTGTCGACTTGGTGAAAAGGTCTTGATTGGGTCGGTCCGGTTGACGCTCACGGGATCGGCAGTCTCTGGGGAATCCCCGTGAAGAATCGGCTCAGATCGCGGTCGGTGTTGGGCACGGCGGGCTGGCCCAGAATCCAGGTGTTCAGCCTGGCGATCCGCAGGGTATTGCCCTCCAGCCAGCGCCAACCCTCGGCATGACCGTCGGCAAAGCTGACCGTGCCCCCGTTGTTGTGGCGGATGGCGGGGAACTCCCACCAAGTCCACGGCGGGAGCCAGCCGGCCCGCCATACGGAAGGGGCGCTGATACCGAAGGACTGGTCATCGATGCTCTTCTCGTGCTGGTCCACGAAAACCAACGCCCCCGCCGGATCGGGGTCCCGGATCTGGCCCAGGGTGTGCCAACAGTCGCCGTAACCAGGGGCTGCCGGGTTCGGCTGGTAATTCATGAAGCAGGACATTGAAACGCTGCGGGTGCGTGGAACTTTGCCCTGGTCTCGCACGGTGGACGTGTCGGCGGGGCAGCGGTAAATGCCGAGCGAGTGGCTGTAAGAAAAGAGCGTGCCGCGCTGGATATTGGTGGGCGTGGGGTCGGCCCAGGTATTGCCACAGACCCAGGCACCGTTGCTGCCCTGCCCACTGCCCTGGTTCAGGGTGCCAGCAGGAATCCGGGTCTCGTTGCTGACCAGGCGGTCGGCGTTGTCCTCGCTGTACATGTGCCAGCAGAGCTGGAGTTGCTTGAGGTTATTCAAACAGCCGATGGCCTTCGCCTTGGACTTCGCCTTGCCCAGCGCCGGCAGCAACAGTGAGGCGAGAATGGCAATGATGGCGATGACGACCAGCAGTTCGATGAGGGTAAAGGCGGTCGCCCGACCGGGGCGGAATGATTGCCTGTCTGAGGAACGAGCTTTTCGGGCGTGAGTCGGTTTGTCGACAAAGTCGATCAGCGCGCCACGCGGTGAGCGGCCTTTGACGTAGACTTTATTGGCCGTACTGTGGCCGAGAGTTGCCGCACTAATTCGGGAGGCGCCCTTCATCTGGGATGGTCTGTTCAGGGATTCTTAACCGTCCTATTCTCACGGGCGTCAATTTCCGCCAACGACGGCAGGCGCACGACGCGGATGGCCCCTTCGCCCGCGCTCTCGAGGATCGAGTTGCCGTCCGGCGACAGCAGGTTCCATCGGAGGTGACTTATCAGGAAGAAATTCAAGGGTAGACCCGAAATCATCTCCCGGCTTGTGGCGATGTTCCATATCTTCGCGGTGCCGTCCAGACTGCCGGTTACCAGCGACCGGCTGTCCGCTGAAAAACTGATCTTGGTGGTGACGGCCGAGAGGCCCGAGAGCGGGGTGGCCAGCGGTTGGCCGGTGCCGGCATCCCACACCTGGACTTGGCCCTGGCTGGCCACGGCCAACCGTCGTGAATCCGGTGAAAAGCATATGATAACCTCCCACGGTGGCACCTTGACGATGGATTGGGTCTGTTGGGTGGCAGCGTCCCGGACCTTGACCTGGCCGTTGGTCGTCACGTAGCCCCAGAAGCGCCCGTCGGGAGAGATGTGCAGCGTGTAGGGGTTCAGTCCGGCGTGCTCCTCAATCAACTCGGTTCGATCGGTCCGCAGATCATAACTGGACAGGGCGCAGTCGAACCCCCGCTCCCACCGTTTTAGCTGGTCAATCAACAGCAGTTTGTCCTGCCCGGGTACGGGCCACGCCCACGACAATCTGGAGGCGACTTTGTTCGAATAGACCAACTCTCCCGACTGCGCGTTCCAGACACAAACACGGCCGTCGCCCGTGCTCGCGCACAGATCCCAACCAGGCGTCTCTGGCGGCCACAAAAGTCTTAATCTCTCCACGCCGGGCTCGATGGTCGTATCGACAAACCACTCGGCAAGGAGGTGGGCCGTGAGAGGTTCTCCCTTCAATATCTCGTCTGCGCCTTGCACGCTGGTCTGGCGGAGGCGTTGCCCGCTTTCCATGTCCCACTCCTCGAACGTCAGGTTGGTCAGGTTGACGGTCACCATCCGGTGAGCCTCCGCCCGTTGCGCGCAGATCAGTTGCCCCACAGGGAGCGAAAAGGCCGGGTGGGTGGACGAGTCTTGCCCGATCTGCCACAGACAGACGGTTCCATCCTCGGACGCGCTGACAAGGCGGCCATCAGCGGCGAATCGCAAGGAGCGGACCTCGTCCAGATGACCCAAGAGCAGTCCTTGCCGGTTGGTCTGGCCGGTTTCCCAGAGGGAAATCGCTTGGTCGCTTCCCGCCGTGGCCAACACGTCTCCGCCCGGGGCAAAGGCCAAAGCCCGGCCCACGCCCGGGCTGGCGGGCCACGTTGCCATGAGCTTGCCCTCCGGCACCGACCATAGCCAGACCGTTGCCGGAGATCCCAACGTGCAGGCCGCCAGCCGACGGTCATCGTCGGAAAAGGCCAGTTTGACGGCACCTTGGACTTCACCCTCCAGAGGCAGACGCTGGCGCTGCTGCACGTTCCAGAGCGTCACGGCCCACTCAGCAGGGGGTGCATTCGCGTACGGATCCTTCCGACCCTCCGCCAGCAGTGAGCCATCGCGGTTCAAGGCCATGCAGTGGCGATCACCCCAGCGACGAATGGGGATGTCCGCCAGTGGCTCCCAAGTCGCGGCCCTCCAGACCTGGATGCCTTCCCCGCCGACGGTTGCCAGCTTGGTGCCGTCGCCGGAGAAGCAGAGGACGGCGTTGGCGATCGGCAGGCTCTGTAGCTTGCGCCAATCGGTCACGCTCCAGAGCAAAACCGCGGAACGGGTGGCGGTGGCCAGAAAACGCCCCCGCGCATCAAATGCAAGATGTTCTTCCTCCCCGCACCAAGCGGCAAAAAAGCGGGGCGCGTCGGAACTCAGCGCCCGGCGTTCTCCATCACGGGTCGTATCCCAAACCCAAAAGGCGCCACCACTCTCGGTGGCCAGCCAGCGGCCGTCTGGAGACAACTCCGCGCAGGCGACCTCGACTTCGTGTTTGAAGACGGCCCGCGGCTGGCCTTGGCACTTCTGCCACAAAGAGCGCCACTCGATCCCGCGCAAGTCGGTTTCGCCGGGTCGGGGGATCTGCCGGCGCAGCGCGACCATGGCTTGGCCGAGGTTGTTTTCTCGCCAGGCGATGTCCGCGAGCTTCATGTCCGCCGCATAGGCGTGTTGGCGGGCCAGGAGCTCTTGGGCTTCCGCCCGCTGTCTGGCCTGCTCCGCGGCTTGGCGTTGCCTCGTTTCGTTGCTTTGGGCCTCGAGCGCCTTCCGCTCGTTGTCTTCGGCGCGGACCCGCAGTCGACTCGCCCGCACGGCTTGCCAGGTGCTCACCACCACGCCCAACACTAACGCCGCTGCTACGGCCGTTACGGCGCTCACTATCACTTTGTTTCGCCGGACGAACTTCTGCACCCGGTACGCCGTGCTCGGCGGGCGCGCGGCGACCGGCTCGTGCTTGAGATGACTTTCGATGTCCCGCGCCAGGCTGCTGGCGGTCTCATAGCGGCGCGTCCGGTCTTTCTCCAGGCACCTCATTACGATCCAGTCCAGATCCCGATCGATTTCAGATTTCGGATTGCGGATTGCGGGTTTGTCCCGAGGGATCGCGGAGGTTGCCAGGCGTTCCTGGGTGATCCGCGTGCTTGGCCGTAATGGCTCCTGCTCCCGAATGATCCGGCGCATCTCGTCGAGGCCCGCGGACAACAGTGTCTTAGGATCGAAGGGCGTCTTACCCGTCAGCAACTCGTAGAGCAGCACCCCCAGCGCATAGATGTCGCTCCGCGTGTCGATATCCATGCTGGTCATCTCCGCCTGCTCGGGACTCATGTAGGCTGGCGTCCCGATGAACTGCTCGAAGGCGGTGTAAACGGTCTTGTCGGTCAACCGCTGCTGGCTCGTGGCCTTGGCGATCCCAAAGTCGATCACTCTAGGCACTGGCATCCCGTCGTTGATCGTCACCAGAATGTTCGAGGGTTTGATGTCGCGGTGGATAATGCCCTTCTGATGAGCATGCTGAATTGCATGGCAGACCTGGATGAACAGGTCCAGCC
>CAYPUR010000227.1:0-7798 GCA_964413865.1 uncultured Verrucomicrobiota bacterium | reverse complement strand
CTAGCCCGGATTTCTCACCACTGGGAAGATGACAACGAAATCCGGGCTGGGGCAAAACCGCGCCCGCACAGGGAAAAATGAGGTTCGGAGCGTTTCCGAAACCTCGCTGGTGCGGCGACACTCTGTTGCCCAGTTCCCGCCCTGCCCTCGGGCGCGGTTTTGCTTTCCTAGCCTGCATTGTTGGCTTCTCTTGTGAACTCCTGCTTCGCGGTGGCAAAAAGTGGTGAGAAATGCAGGCTAGGGCGTGAAGGCCAGCGGCGCCGGGGCGCGGTACACGTACCAACAGCCGGGAGTGTACCTGGTCAGAGCCACCCTGACCGACGCGGCCGGCAAGGTCGCGGCTGTGGCGTATGCGCGGGCGGTGGCGGACCGGGCATCAGACCAGCCGATCGTGCGGATCGGTTTTGCGTCCGACGGGTCGCCGGGCGGGGCGCGCAATACTTCATGACAATTCGAGGATCAATGCGGTCGCATCCAAAGGGGATCCTTCGGAGCGGTGGGCGGAGCGGCACTGGGATGGGGGACGGGACGGAGTGATCGGTCGGGGTGACGCTGGGCAGTTCTGCGATCTCCTGCACTCGGACAGGAGGGGAGGTCGATGTTCCATGGCCCAGGACGTTGTTTGCCCCTGGGGCGAGAGTCCGATGTTGACAAGGGGCGGCGGGCCTCTATGATCGAGCCAGTAAGCAAACATCGCATCTCGTTATGAATCGCACCCTTTGTGCCTCGATGGTTTCGTTCGCCGGTTTGGTCACGCTTCAGTCCGCCCTGGCGCAGTATCAACTTCAACCGCTCTGGAGTCTCGCTCCTGGGGACCGGCCCTATTTGACGGCGGGCAACACCGAGCGCGGGATGGCCTACAACCCGGTGACAGGGCACGTCCTGCTGGTGAGCCGCGCGACCACCACACCGATGATCGCCATCCTCGACGGATTGACGGGCGCCGACCTGGGCACGCTCCCTTACGATGCGGGTTTGATCGTCGGCGGCACCTTTGCAATCAACCTGATTGGTGTGGCGGACGACGGCGCCATCTTTGGTGGGAACCTGACGATCAACCAGACGACTGCCAATTTCAGACTCTACCGCTGGGCCGACGAAGCGGCGAATCCGACGCTCGTCTTCGATGGCGCCCCGGCTCCTGGCGGCACCGATGGCGCCAACAACGCGCTGCGATTCGGCGACACGATGGACGTGCGGGGTGCGGGCGCCTCGACGCAGATCCTTCTCGGGGCCCGCGGCAACGGCACGGCCTCGATCCTGACGACGGCCGAAGGCGCGGCATTCACCGCCACGCTGGTCACGAGCGACGCCGTCGGCGCGGCGGCCAACAACGGGCCGTTTGGGCTGGGTGTCGCGTTCGGCGAAGGGAACATATTCTGGGGCAAGTCGTCCGGCGGCACACCGCTGCGCGAGCTGAGTTTCGACCTCTCGACGAGCAGCGCCCTGACCATCAAGAGCGCGGGCGACCCGGATGTGTCGAATCTCATCTTCAACATCGGCTACGATCCTGCCACCGGTCTCTTGGCCGGGATCGTCAATGACGGAACCATCAGCCAGGCGATTTCCCTGTTCGATGTGTCCGGCCCCACGCCCATCCTGCTCGATACGGAAACCTTGCCCGCCGCCAACGCGAATCTGAATGGCACGGGCGCGATTGATTTCGGCGGCGGCAGAGTCTTTGCGTTGGACACCAACAACGGACTTGTCGCCTACGAAATCATCCCCGAACCGAGCGAGTTCGTCCTGCTGAGCTTCGGCCTCGGCGCGCTCTGGTTGTGCCGGCGTCGAAACGGTTAAGGGAATCGAAGGCTGCTTTCCGAAGTGTGCGGAATTGGCCCGAGGACCATAAACCGGATTCGGAGGGACGATCCCCCGCCCGCGGGAGAGTGCGGCGGTTGACCGGCGCTTTTTGACGACGATGGTGGGTCACGTCCCACGCAAAGCGGTGCTGAAGCACGGCAATCTCCCGCAGCCGCGGGACTTCGCGACGTCGAGAGCGCTCGCGTCCAAGCAACTCTGTCGGATATCCGCACCTCAGCCGGCCGAAGGTTGACGCGCGTGCGCGACCGCGGGATCGGTCCTCTGCCAGGCAGTCGTCGCCTTTTGAGCCTCTTCGCCACGATGAACTCGCGCTGACGCGGTGAATGCACGCGGTGAACAGCGTTGACTTGGCCCCTGGACGGCTTACGACTTACGCAGACAACGCAATCGCCCGCAGGCGCGCCGCAACTCAACCACCGAACATGAGTATCAAATCACCCGCCCGTTACGTCCTGACTGTCCTCTGTCTGCTCTTTTCGTTCAGCGGATGGGGCCAGGACGAACTCGAGTCTGGATTCCGCAACCCGCCTGCGTCGGCCCGGCCGTGGGTGTATTGGTTCCCCCTCGATGGAAACCTGAGCCGCGAGGGGATCACGCTCGATCTTGAGGCGATGCAGCGGGTGGGGATCGGGGGAGTGCTCTACATGGAAACCGATCAGGGCGCACCCACGGGTCCGGCGGCTTTTGCGGGGCCGTTGTGGCGCGATCTGTTCAAGCACATCAACGCGGAGGCGGCCCGGCTCGGCCTGCAGGTCAACGTCAACAACGACGCCGGCTGGTGCGGCAGCGGCGGGCCCTGGATCACGCCGGAGCTTTCGATGCAGGTGCTGGTCTGGACGCAAACCAATGTCGTGGGCCCGCAGCGACTCGAGACGCAGTTGGCCCAGCCGCGAACCGTGCAGGACTTCTACCGGGACATCGCAGTGTTCGCGTTCCCGACACCGCCCAAGCCCTATACCATCCCGAATCTAGCCGGCAAATCCACCGCAACCATCCAGGAGATCCCGCCGCGCTCGGAGTTTCCGACCCTCGGCTCCGACGCAATGGTGCCGCGCGACCGGATTGTGGCCCTGGGCGAGCCGCACTGCACAGCGGGGCGGGTGAGCTGGGACGTGCCGCCCGGCGCGTGGACGATTCTGCGGCTGGGCCACACCACCACCGGCAAGGACAATCATCCCGCGCCGCTGTCGGGACGCGGACTCGAGTGCGACAAGCTCAGCAAGGAAGCGGCCGAGGCGGCCTTCGCGGGCCTGATGTCCAAGATCATCACGGATTCCCCCGGCCTGATCGGCCAGGACAAGACCGTGGTGTCGACTCACATCGACAGTTGGGAGGTCGGTTCGCAGAACTGGACGCCGAAGTTCCGCGAGGAGTTCCAGCGCCTTCGCGGTTACGATCCGTTCTCTCTTCTGCCGGTGCTGGCCGGTCATGTCGTGGACAGTCTCGAGGTTTCGGAACGGTTTCTTTGGGATGTGCGGATGACTGTGAGCGATCTGTTGGTCGAGAACTATGCCGGGCATTTCCAGGAGTTGGCCCGCCGCAACGGGATCCGGCTCTCGATCGAGGCGTATGGCGAACCGGCCGACAACCTGACCTATGCCGGACGGGCCGACGAACCGATGGGCGAGTTCTGGGCGTGGGCCAAATTCGGAGCGGCGTCCACCTGCACCGAGATGTCCTCGGCGGCGCACGTGTACGGCAAGCGCATTCTCGGGGCCGAGGCGTTCACGGCCACCGACGCCGAGCGGTGGCAATGGCATCCGGGTCTGCTCAAAGACCTGGGGGATTGGGCCTTTTGCGAAGGCATCAACCGGTTCGTCTTTCATCGCTACGCCATGCAGCCATGGACTGATGTGCGTCCGGGCATGTCGATGGGTCCCTGGGGCCTGCACTACGAGCGGACCCAGACATGGTGGGAGCAGTCCGGGGCGTGGCACGAATACCTCGCCCGCTGCCAGTTCCTGCTTCAGCAAGGCCTGTTTGTCGCCGATCTCTGCTTCCTCGCCCCCGAGATGGCGCCCCAGTCCTTCAAATCGCCCGTCAAGTCCGGCTACGACCGCCCCGGCTACAACTTTGACGGCTGCCCCCCGGAAGTCCTTTTCACGCGCATGAAGGTCAAGGACGGGCGGCTGGTCCTGCCAGATGGAATGAGTTACCGGATGCTCGTCTTGCCCCAAACGGAGACCATGACGCCCGGGCTCCTGCGCCAGATCAAGGAACTCGTCGCTGACGGCGCTACGGTGGTCGGCGCGCCGCCCCGCAAGTCCCCCAGCCTCAGTGGCTATCCGGCGTGCGATGACGAGGTCCGGGCGCTCGCCCTCGAGGTGTGGGGGCAGGGTGATGCCCCGCGCGGCATCGAGCCCCGCAGCTACGGTCGCGGCCGCGTCTTCTGGGGGGGCGAATTCACACCGAAGCCGCCAGCGCATCCTGAGTCCGAGAGCCTGCTCGCCCGCGCGAAGTGGATTTGGTTCAAGGAAGGCAATCCCGCCTCCAGCGCGCCGCCTGGCCGGCGTTTCTTCCGCCGCGCATTTGATGTGGACACGGCGCGGCTGGTGTCGGCCCGGCTGGTGATGACCGCCGACAACGCATTCGAGTGCGAGCTCAATGGGCACGCAGCCGGCTTGGGCGACAACTGGGCGCGCACCTATGAACTGGATCTCAAACCCTGGCTCGAACCGGGCCGCAACCTCCTCACGGTATCGGTGCTCAACGCAACGGCCTCGGCCAGCCCGGCCGGTTTGATCGGCGCGCTCAGGCTCGAATACGACGACAATCGCACGGTTGACGTGCTCACCGATGGCCAATGGCAGGCCTCGGAGAAACAGCCGCAGACTCCTGAAACGGACAATGCTTGGTCCGCAGCTCTCGAGTTGGGGTCCCTGGGCATGGGCCCCTGGGGCGATTTGCAGGCTGGCCCGGGCGCCGTCGATCCCATCCCCGATATCGCGATCCTCTGCCGTCTGCTCGAAAGGCTGGGCGTCCCGCCCGATTTCCAGGCCCAGACAACTCGTGGCGACCAGAGCCTGCGATTCATCCACCGCCGCGTTGGCGATACCGAGGTCTACTTTGTCGCGAACAAAAACCCCTATCCCGAGGACGCCCTCTGTTCATTCCGCGTCAGCGGACGCCGCCCCGAGTTCTGGTGGCCCGACACGGGGCGTGTCGAAGCCGCCGTCGCTTACGACGAGTCGGACGGCCTTACGCGCGTTCCCATCCGGTTCGACCCCCACGGATCGGTGTTTGTGGTGTTTCGCGAGGGGGCCGATTTCGAGCCTGACCGAGTGACGGCGGTCAGCCGCAATGGGGCGCCGATTCTCACCACGGCGCCGAGTGCCCCGGACCGTGCCAGGACCAGCCTGTCCGCGCCGGCGGGTGTTCCGTCCGTCGCGCTGGCCCGAACCTCGGGCGGAGGCATTGCGGCGCTCGTCTCCGAGCCGGGTGCTTTCAAATTCGAGCGGGCGCGCGGGTCCGCCTGGCGAGTCGAGGTCGGTTCGTTGCCCGAGCCGGTGGCGATTCTCGGGCCCTGGGAGCTGCGTTTCGCGCCGAATTGGGGCGCGCCCGACCGGGTGGTCTTCGATCGGCTGATTTCGTGGAGCGATCATCCCGAGCCCGGTGTGAAGTACTTTTCGGGAGCCGCGGTCTATTCGACGACATTCGCCGTGCCGTCCGAACTCATCGCGTCGGACCATCGTCTTTGGCTCGATCTGGGCCGGGTTGCGGTGATCGCCGAAATCAAACTCAACGGAAGGCAGCTCGGCATTCTGTGGAAAGAGCCCTTTGCCGTCGAGGCGACGGACGCCGTCCAACCGGGCGACAATGTGCTCGAAGTCAAGGTCGTGAACCTGTGGATCAACCGCCAGATCGGCGACGAGTTCCTCCCGGAGGACAGCGAGCGCAACCCGGACGGCACGCTCAAATCCTGGCCACAGTGGATCGAGGAGGGAGGGCGCAGTCCGACCGGCCGATACACCTTCACGAGCTGGCGGCTGTGGAAGAAGAACGAGCCCCTGGCCGAGTCCGGGCTGCTGGGCCCGGTCAGACTGCGGGCGCTCAAGAGCGTCAGCCCCGCCCCCCATCGCTGACAATGGGGTCGCATCTATACAGTTGACAATATGATAAGTGACATGTTCAACCCGGTAGCTCAGCCCGTCGCTGGCGGTTGGCAGCCCCGCTGCCCGTCAACCCGGCACTGCCCAAACCGCCGTTGAACCCCGCAACCCCAGTGACGAACTCCACTGCCATCATGAATCCGACCCTATTCTCCCCCATCACCGCATCGCGTCTCCCACGCGCGGTCGCGCACAACACCGGACGTCCGGTTGTCGCCTGCCATTGGCTGGCGACACGGGGCGCCCTGCTGCTGGTTGGCCTGTTACTGGCCACCCTCGTCGCGCACGCTCAGTTGACGGTCCAGGACGGTCTGGCGCTCTGGCTCAAAGCGGATGCCGGAGTGACCACCGAGGGTACCGGGACGGTCACATACTGGGCGGACCAAAGCCCGAACGCTAATGACGCCGCACCGCGGTGGGATGGCACACCCGATGAGCGTCCCGTGCAGGTCATGGATGTCGTCGGCGGCAAGCCGGCCATCCGATTCGACGGTATCGACGATGTGCTTGAGGTTTACAACAGTCCAAGTCTGCAGCCGATGGAAGGCAGCTGGACGGTTTTCTTCGTAGCCAAACGGCTTGCGGCATCGCAGGGAGACTACCCGCCCGTCATCGGCTCGCGTGCGTGGCAGACCGGTTCCGACAATGGATGGGGGGTCAGTTTCGCCAGCGGCGGCGTCGTGGCCAGCCATTTGGCTGATGGCAGCACCGGCCACGATCTGCCCGCCGTCGGCTCCAACGCGCGACTTTCGCAAGACAGTTTCGAGATCTGGCAGGTGGAGGAGCACCGGGAGGCCGGCACGACGTCGTTCTACCGGAATTTCGATCTCGATCGGCAACTCGTGACCAGCATGCCGGTCGGCACCGTCAATCAGATCGAGTTCGTCTACCTCGGCCGGGACATGGACGGCTCCAACAACCGCCGGGCGAACATGGATCTGGCGGAGGTGCTGGTTTACAATCGTGCGCTATCTCCCTCCGAGCGAAACAGTGTGGCGTCGTATCTGAATGCCGCCTATTCACTGGGATTCACCCTGAACGTCGCACCCACGGTCAGCCTCACCAGTCCTTCGCCCGGCCTGAGCGTGGACGTGCCGGCGACAGTGACCCTTACCGCAGTGGCCGAGGACACGGACGGCACGATCCGCCAGGTGGCTTTCTATGAAAGTGGCAGCCTGTTGGCGACCGCCTCGGCGCCTCCCTACAGTGTGGCGGTGAGCCTGCAGTCGATTGGCGCCTTGTCATTCACGGCGGTGGCCACCGATGATCGGGGCGGTTTCACCACCTCGACGGCAGTGCCGGTCACGGCCACCGGATCAGTCACCCCGCCGGACATGACGGTCAGTGCCGGTCTGCAGCTCTGGCTCAAGGCGGACGATGGTGTGTCGGCGGGCGGCACGGGCGACGTCAGTGTCTGGCAGGACCGCAGTCCGAACGGAAACAGCGCCACCCAGGACGACGCGCTGGCGTTCCCGCCGGACAGTTACCAGCCGACGCTCCTCGCCAACGCCCTCGGCGGCAAGCCGGTCGTGCGTTTCGACGGTGTGGATGACTTCATGCACATCCCCAACAGTGCCAGTCTGCAGCCCCAGAATGGCGACTGGACTGTGCTCTTTGTCGGCAAGCGCGCGGGATCATCCCGAGGCGATTACCCGCAGATCATCGGGTCGCGCCCATGGACGGCGGGTTTGGATGAAGGCTGGGCGGTTGTGTTCAACCAAAACGGTTTCGTGGGCAGCCATTATGCCGATGGCACCGCCGGGCACGATGTCGCGGAGGCGCTCTCGATGTCGCCGTTCGCACAGGACGCTTATCAACTCTGGCAGGTGGAAGAAAACCGCAACGCGGCACTGACTCGTTACTTC
>CAYPUR010000226.1:0-7814 GCA_964413865.1 uncultured Verrucomicrobiota bacterium | reverse complement strand
GAAGCGAGGGTTCGATTCCCTTCACCCGCTCCATTGGTAATCAAGGACTTACGTAAGAATGCAGTAAAAGTGCAGTAAAGTCGCCTTCAACCTGCAATTCCTCCCTGTGGTGTGATTCGCCGTTGAACCGCCCCCCTGCGCCGCCGTCGGCTCAGAACCAAAGTCCCTCAACCCGAATCCGCGAGGATTCGAGCAGCTCTTGCGGGCAACACCAACCCGCCTTCACCGGTTGGGTATCGTTTCTCATCGGGTTTCCCCTGGTCCGGGCCAGGCCACCGGACCTCGAGTTGCGGTACCCCGGCGGTGTGACTGCGCTTCAGCGTCTCCAAGTGCATGTAATCACATTGCGGGTGAACTGCTTCTGCGCCGCGTCGAGCCAGTTTGCGGCTGACAGTCTTGAACGCAAAGAGGGTGCCGGTTCCAACAATCCCCTCCCGTTGTACTGGATGACAGATCGACGCAACACGAGACTCGGGCGTGACAAACACGAGAATCCGAATCCGTGAGGATTTTCCCAACGGACCAGTGTGCCCGCACTGCGGGAAGGAAATCCGGGAGATGGCTGCGCGGCGTGTGGAATCCGCTCTGGGGGTGCGGTTCGTCTACTACTGCACGGACTGCCGCAAGGTGTTGGGCGTCTCTCATCGGAAGGGTTTTTGGATGGGCTGACGCGGTCTTGCCTTGAACGGCGTCAGAACACACAAATGATGCGATGACACTGGGTGCAATACAAATGGGCTCCATGCCGACCGAGTATGCGGTGGGCTGTTTCACGCTGGCCCAGGGCAAGGGCCGCAGCGGTCTGGCCTGGTGGCTCGTGTCCCTGTTGTTGGGCCCGCTGGCGACGCTTCTGATCGTGCTGCTCGATCCGGTGAAGCCTCAGGGGCCGACATGAAGGCCCATCTTCTCCCAAGAGCATGACACACAACCATGAGCGCTGCCGTCATTATCCTCCGCCGGAAGAAGTTCATCCGCAGGTTCGCGGAGCAGGGCGCAACCTCCCCCGACAGGGCCATTCCCTTTGACGCAGTCGGGATGCGGCGTTGGTGGATCTTCGACCAGATGGTCTCGCGCGGGGGTGTTCGTCCGGGCAGATCACGACCGTTTCTACATGAACGAGGAGGCGGCCCAGGAATTCCTCGAGGCGCATCGACGGCGAGTCCGAGCCGGTGGAGGTATCCTTCTCGTGGCGTTCGTGATCGTCGTCGTCGTTCTGCTCAGCCTGGATTTCCGGTTGACCTTCCCGGTAATCGGAAATCCGGGCTTGGGCGGCAAGCCGATCATCGTCGGCGCCCCGCCTACGTCCAAGCGGGAACGCAATCCCTGGCGCACGTGAAGTCGCTGGATCGGCAGAACCACTACGTCGCCACCAACTGCTTCAGCCCTTCCCGCACCAGCAAAACGGCAAAGATGACCAACAGCACCGCCAGCACGCACGTCGCGATCCGGTAGGGCCGACCTGCCAGCAGATCGCGTGAGCGTCCGGCGATGATGGCGATCCCCACCTTCGATCCGACCAGCAACAGGTAGAAGCCGAATAGAAACGCCACAGCGTTGAGCCAGCTTTGCGCGATGGCCTTCGCCAGCATGGCCGCGCCCACGGTCAGCCAGAACAGCCACGGGTGGGGACTGAGCAGGTTGGTCAGGATGCCCTTCAGCCAGGACCTCGGCGGCTCCGGCGGGGCTTCGATTCCCGGATGCGGCGGGCGAACCGTGTCCCACGCCAGAAACAGGACGAACGCGGCCCCGGCCAGCGATACACCGCCAAGCAGTGGACGAAGCTGCGCCAACTTAGCCGCCAGCACGAGCGTCACGAAAATGATCGGCGCGTCGGTAATGAGCGGGGCCAGCGCGATCTTGCAGCCCTCACGAGGGCCGTGCCGGAGCGTCTGGGCCAGCAGCAGCGCCAGGAGCGGGCCTGGGGCAAGACCGCACGAGAGGCCCAGAAAAGCGCCGGATGCCAAAGTCGTCATCATCAGGGGCCATGCTGGCGGAACCGGGTGGCGGTTTCAACTGGCGGGCACGGCGGTCTGCGGGCAATCGCAGGCGACTGGCACATGGGGCGATTGTTTACAAAAGCGCCGCGCCTCCGCTAGACTGTGGGAAATGGCGTGAATGCAATCGGCTTTCTCGATGCCTTTTACCGTGCGAAGCACGATCAGACGAGCCTGCTCAATGAACTGGGCGGCATCCTGGCGTCCGAGTCCGCTGCGGTTCGCCTGATCCCGTTTGGCTGTGAGGCCAAGTCGGTGGAGTCGTTCGACCATCGCGCTAAGGGCAACCGCCACGCCACGCTGGTCCACCATCAGGATCGGCTCAGTGAGTTCCGCCTCGATTACACGTTCACGCAGGCATGTCAGGAGCACAGCAAATCGGGCCGGTTCTTCGTGCTCCAACACCCGGATTACCCAGAGGTCTTCGTGGCATTCACGGTCGAGCCAAGCGTCTTCTGCGACAAGGCGTTGATGCCATTCCTGACCGGTCTGTATGCGCAAAGGATCAAGAGCCTACCGGCCAGTTGCCGCTGTTCCAAGAACCCCGCTGACGACCAGAACCCGATTTATCATGCCCAAACTGACGCAACAGGAACTTGAAGCCCATCTGTGGGGCGCGGCCAACATCCTCCGGGGCAAGACCGCCGGGCAGGACTACAAAACGTACATTCTGACCCTGATGTTCTTCAAGCGCCTGTCCGATCAGTGGGATGCCGAGGCGGAGGAAAACGTCAGCAAGTTGCAGGAGCAGCAGCAGATGGTTTTCAACGAGGCCCAGCGCAAGACCCTCATGGCGTCGCCGCACATCCACCGGTTCAAGATTCCTGACGGCTGCCACTGGATCGACGTGCTGGGCGTGGCCGAGAACATCGGCGCGATGCTCAACGCCGCCATGCGCGGCGGGCCTGACCCACGCGATCCGACCAAGCAGATCACCGGCATCGCCCCGGCCAACCGCGAACTCATCGGCGTGTTTACCGTGGACTGGAATCAGCCCGCGCCCGACGGCCAAGGCAAGCTCATCCCCAACGCCGTCGTCCACGCGCTCGTCCAGCACTTCGACAGCATCAACTTGTCCAACGCCAACGTGCCGCAGGACATCTTGGGCCGGGCGTATGAATATCTCATCAAGATGTTCGCCGACGACGCGGGCGCGAAGGCCGGTGAATTTTTTACGCCGCCCGCCGTTGTAGACATTTTGGTGCGCATCCTCGAACCCAAGCCCGGCGACACGGTTTACGACCCGACGTGCGGCACGGCGGGGATGCTCATTCACTCCGGCGACTACGTGAAGGAAAACGGCTTCCGGCCCGACCAGATTCGTTACTACGGGCAGGAGATGAACTGGCAGACCTACGCCATCGCCCGCATCAACATGATCCTCCACGGGCTGGAGTCCGACATCCGGGGCGGCAAGAGCACGCTGCTTGAGCCGTTGCACCTGAAGCCCGACGGCAGCTTGGAAAAGTTCGACATGGTGCTCGCCAATTTCCCGTTCAGCGATGAAGTCTGGTGGCTGCCCGAAGACCAGCGCACCGACGAGCAGATCAAGAAGTCCAAGAAGAAGCTGGGCAAGGAGGGCATTGTAGACAAACACAACCGCTTTGTCTTCGGCACGCCCCCGGCCAGCAACGGCGACTTCGCCTACATCCAGCACATCCTCGCGTCGCTGAACAAGCACGGTCGCGCCGGGGTCGTGTGCCCGCAGGGCGTGCTATTCCGAGGTCAGCCGGAGATCGAGGAAGAAACCGGCGAGTTGAACGACGACGGCACGCCGAAGATACGCCGCCGGAAGGCCGACGATGAATATCTGATCCGCACCGGCATCCTGAACAACGGCTGGCTCGACGCCATCATCGGGCTGCCGCTGAACATTTTTTACGGCGCGGGCGTTCCGGCCTGCCTGCTCATCTTCAACAAGAACCGCCAGGCGGGGTTCCATGGCCGCCCCGTGACGACAAGCTGCTGTACCGCACGGTGCTGGATGCGATGAGGGAGATGTTCGGCACGGAGCGGCTGATCTACGCGAGCAACTGGCCGGTGAGCGAGCGGTTTGCGCCACTGGCGACAGTCCAGGGCGTTGTCGGCGATTACTTCCGCAGCCACGGACGCGTTGCGGAGGAACAGGTTTTCTCACTTACTGCCAAGGCCGCCTACAGGTGGGTACAACGGAACCAATCAACGCAATGACGGGAAAACTCATAGCCACACCATGCCAACGAGTCTTGACCAGTTCATGCCGAGGACGCGATTTCAGTTCCCGGATGGGAGCATCCTTTGCGTCGGCACAGTCTCCTGCGATGACCAGATTCACCAGGCTGTGTACTTGAGCTACACCAACGCCGGCTCGGTAACGCCGAGCATGGAATTGGAACTTCCCCCGAAAACGGTTGAGGTGATCATTCGCCATTTGCAGGAGCGGGCCAACGAAGCCCGATTCGTCAACGGCGAGAGGATGCTGGATTACCCTGAACCAGTGCCCGCCAAACCTGGCGGAGCGAATCGAAGGCCGCCCCGACGCAGAGCGAAGAAGCGGGCGACCGACGGACCCAACGCTGGCGACGCCCCGCTGTCCACAACGCCATGACGATTCCCGAAATCCTCCAAGAACTGGAGCCTTACACCGGGCGCTTCCCGATGAACGCCTTGAAGGCCGCCATCGAGCAGCGCGAAGCCATCACTCCAGAGTTGCTGCGCGTGGTCGAGACGGTGGCTGCGGACACGTTGGGGTTCGCTCGCCGTGAGGGCAAGATGCTGCATCTATTCGCGATCTACTTGCTCGCGCAGTTTCGCGAAACGCGGGCCTACCGCCCCATCGTCAAGATGTTCAGCGCTCCGGGTGAGACGCCGTTCGATTTGGCGGGTGACACTGTGACCGAGCGGTTGGACCGCATTTTCGCCTCGGTGTATGACGGCGATCCGGCTCCTTTACAGGGCTTGGTCGAAACCGACAGCGTCAACGAAAAAGCTTCCTCGGCTCAAGGGCCTACCTAGTCGCCCCCGGCTGAGGCGGCGGGTATAAGCCCCGCGCCCGCCGTCGCCTCCGCCCACAGTTACCTCCTGGAAAACAACCGGCGATGCACGCCACGCTGACGGAGTTGAATCTGGCGCACGAGTACTGGGAGATTCCTGGCATCAAGCACGACCTGCCGCGCTTGAGTGCTTGGTGGGATCGGATGGATTGCAGTTTGCCGTGCGGCACTTTGGGGTCGGCTCAAAGCGCGAGTAGCCTGTCGCGCCGGACGTTGCCCAGGCGGCCTGTTGCCGTTCGCGGCTCCCGTGCCGGATAGCACCTGAAGCGCCATGATTCCCATCCACGACCTGCTCAACCGCATCCGCTGGGACCTGGAATTCGGGCGTGGTCATTTTGAGATCGGCTACTACGACCGCCACGAGGCCGTGCTCCAGCAGGTCGCGCTACAGGCCGTCAGCTTCCCGGAAGGCGAGCGGCATGCCTTTGAGGTCGTGGATGAAGCGGGGCAGGCGCGCCGGGTACACGGTCACGGGTGGACATTGAGCTTCCCCGGAAGCAAACTCGCCTGCGTAATGTTCTTCCCAGCCTTCCTCGCTTGGTGCGTCATCGCCGTGGCCGAGGCTGTCCACGGCATTCTCGGGAATCGCGTGCTCAACCGCCGGGTCGGTGACCACCGCGCCCGACACGTGGGTCGTTATGACCTGCGTTCGTTCCTCGTCTTGATGGGTTTGGTTGGGCTGTTGACGGGCTGCGGTTCGCCCGACCTCAAGACACCGGTGGGAATCGTGAAATCCGAGCAGAGGATCAAGCTGACCGGTAAGGAAGTGGCGGTGGATTTCTACCTTCCGCTCGGCGTGAAGAAAGCACCTGTGGTGGTCGTGGCGCACGGCTTCTCTCGCAGCCGGTCGAACATGGCGGGCTGGGGAAGCTTGCTGGCATCCAACGGGTTCATTGCCCTGATTCCAGACCTGCCTGCTTGGGCCGATCACGACCGGAACAGCCGAGCGGTCAGAGAGTTGCTGGACCGCGTCAGTTCCAAAGCGCTGGTCACCCAACCGGAACCGAATGGGCAAGGGGCGCTCATGGGGTTTTCCATGGGAGGATTATGCACCCTGCTGGCGGCAGCAACGAACAGTCAGGTGCGCTGTTGGGTGGGATTGGACCCCGTGGATGCAGGTCGGAAAGGAGCCACTGCGGCTGGAGGGTTGAACATCCCCTGTGCTGTCCTTCTGGCAGGGCCAAGCCGATGCAACGCCAATGGAAATGCAGCCCAGATAGTGGCTGCCCTGTCCGGGCCGTTTTTTACACTGCGTGTGCGAGCCGCCACGCACGCGGACCCGGAACAGCCTACCGATTGGCTGGCAGAGTTGGCTTGTGGTAAAGCCGACCCAAAACGACACGAAATCTTCGAGCGTTACGCGGTTGCCGCCCTCAAGGCGGCGTGTTTCGGGGATGCGCCCTCGGTCGCCACTCTGGCAGCGGCGACGAACGAGGTGGCGGTCAAGGACGTGTCGATTCGGTCGCTCCAGCGTTTCAGAGACTGAAGGCGGCGTGCTCCGCAACTCGACCTTCCAACCTCGAACGCGAGCATCAGCGCCAACCAGAGGAATCCGACCGCAAGCAACTGGCCCAGCGTCGGCGCGGCAAGCCACGGCACGGTGAACCAGGAGATCACGAGAATGATGGCCAAACCGGTAAACACCGCGATCTGCCGGGCGCGGTCATAGAGCATCCCGCACCAGCCGGGGTATTTCCAGGAGGACGCGCCGACGTACACGCCCTGTGTCGCCAAGGCCGCCGCCCGCTCCGCCAGTTCTTGTCGGTTGAAGCTCATGCCCCGCCGATCTACAGTTCGGCCATCGCCTTCTTGTGATCCTCGGCAAAGCGATGGAGCACGGCATCCCAATCGGGCAGGATTTCGCAGGACGGCATCATCCGGGTACCGTAACGCTTCTTCCGGCTGAAATAGACGATGGCGTAAAACTGCTCCTTCTCGCCTTCGACGTACCAAGCGTCCGCGTCCTTGTTCACAGCGGAGACGTAGAGCTTCTTGCCGTGCAGGGGATGGCCTGGGCCGATCTGGCTCTTCAGAAAGTCCAGCATCTCGTCCACGTATTCCATCCAGGTCATGCTCCAGGGCCACTCGATGTGGAGGGTCCGGTCGGCGGTCGGCTTAGACTCGGCGGCGGCTTTTTCGGGCTTCTTCTTTCTTGGTTTCATGATTGCGGAGCGATGACCTGGTCAACGGCCATCAGTTCGTAACCTCTGCGTCGCGATGGTGCCACTCAACGCGGACGGTCCTCTGTGGGGTCAGGGTGCATAGGCGGATGATTCGGTCGTCGGCGGGGTAAAGTGCACGCTTGAGGTCCGCCAACTCGCGGATCATCGCCTCGGCGTCGGTGCCCTTCAGTTCGCGGAGGTATTTCGGGAGAAAGGGGTCAAACTATAACAATGACTGTGCGCCCTGTTGCTCTCGATTCTGTTTCAGGCTTTGCAGCCGGGTGCTGGCACTCTTCCAACTGCCCAGGTGCAGCCGCCGAGCAATCTCTCTCATCGTCAGCGCCGTTTCCCGGCGTAAACGTGTCGGCAGTTCCACCTTCTGCGGGGCGCAGCGATTCCTCATCGTGGTAGATGTCTTCCCGGCGGTCCCCACGGCTCATGACGCTTGTCACGCCGTAGCATCGAGCGGACGCGGATGGTCAATCGCGCCGGGATACCCGATGCTCAGTTGGCGCGGCATGGGAGAACCCTCCACCCCACTCGATACCAAGTCAAGCCATTGTTATAGTTTTGTCGTGTGATTTTCAAAACCGGAATTCTGTGTGCGATCAAAACCGGACTCTGGT
>CAYPUR010000225.1:0-7842 GCA_964413865.1 uncultured Verrucomicrobiota bacterium | reverse complement strand
CGGGCGCGGTTTTGTTTTTCTAACCTGCATGCTTGCTTCTCTTGAGAACTACGGCTTCGCGGTGGAAAAAGTGGTGAGAAATGCAGGTTAGCCCGGATATCAAACTCCGCGAAGCCTTATGAAGCATATGGGCTGGACGCGGTGAACAAGTACTGGCATGTCGTGGGCGTGGGGATTCAGAATACCCTGGTCTATCGGGTGAATTTCCTCTTCCGGGCCTGTTTTGCCCTGATTCCGCTGATGGCGACCATTTACTTGTGGCGGGCCATCTTCGCGAGCAACGCAGACAGTCCGCGGATCGCCGGCTACTCGCTGGCGACGATGACCTCGTACTACCTGCTTGCGACGATCGTTGATGCCCTGACGGCGGTGGCGGAGGACGACTGGCAGATCGCGGCTGACATCAAGGACGGCCGGATCAGCCAGTTCCTGCTCAAACCGATTGACTACCTCACGTACCGGCTCTGCCTGTTCGGGGCGGGTCGGATCATTTACACGGCTGTTGCGGCGCTGCCGGTGGCCCTGTTCATCGTGGTTCAGAGGTCGCATTTTCTCCTGCCGTCGGATGGGCTGACGCTTGCGTTGTTTCTAACCTCCACGTTTCTGACGGCGCTCCTCCAGTTCCTGATGTCCTACACGATCGCCTTGCTGGCCTTTTGGGTGCTCGAAGTCTCGACGTTTATCTTCATCCTGTTCGCCTTCGAGTACATCGCCGGCGGCCACCTCTTTCCGCTCGATATCCTGCCGTCCGCCCTGGCCCAGGCACTCAGTTACACCCCATTCCCCTACCAGCTCTATTTCCCGGTCAGCATCTACCTGGGCCGCATCACCGGAGACGAGCTCTGGCGCGGGCTGTTGATTCAGTCGTTTTGGGTGGTGGCGCTCTATGGCCTGGCGCGCTTCGCATGGCACCGGGGCATCCGGCGCTACTCGGCGGTGGGCGGTTGAACACCGCGCAGATCTTCGACTCATGAACGCCTCGTCGCACAGCAGGGCCTTCGCGGGCTGGGGGTTCTTGCGCCGTTACGCCCGCCTGTACGGGGCCCTGTGGCGCAACTCCGTCGTGCGCGAGATGGGGTTCAAGACGAACTTCCTGCTCTGGATTTTCGTCGAGATGCTCTGGTTCGCCCTGCAGCTCGCCTTCATCGCGGTGATCTACCAGCATACGGATCGGATCGCGACATGGTCGAAGTGGCAGGTGGTGATGCTCATCGGCGCCAGCCACTTCATCCAGCAGATCTTTACAGCCGTTTTCCTGCTGAATTGCTCGAACCTCTCCGAGTTGGTCCGCACTGGACGGCTTGATTTTTTGCTGTTGCTGCCGGTCAACACGCGGTTTCTCGTCTCGTTCAGGCAGATCGATTTGGGCGCATTCGTCAATGCGGCATCGGCCGTGGCCGTAATGATCTATGCCGCCCGGCAGTTGGGCCTTGATCCGAGCGGTGTCCAGGTCCTGGCCTTGCTGGCGTTGTGCGTGGCGGGCGTGCTCATCCACTACTTTCTCATGTTCCTCCTTGCGTCCATATGCTTCTGGACCGTCCGGGCTCAGGGGATCGTCTGGGGCTACTACAACCTGTTCACCGTCGCGCGGCTGCCCGACGGCGCGTTTCGACCCGGCGTGTTCAAGACCGTGTTCACTTTCGCCCTGCCCATGCTGCTCGTGTCCAACGTGCCGGTGAAGCTTCTGGTCGGGACGCTTAAATCGCCTCTCGAGATTGCTCTGCTGCTTGGCATGGCGTGCGTCTGTTTCGCGGTCTCGGAGGCCGGGTGGCGGGCCTCAGTGCGCCAATACACGAGTGCTGGATCGTGACCTGGGGCAGCGAGGCAGCAAGATGAGATCCGGAACGCAACACCCTGAACCGAATCGAGGTGTGGTGTTCGATGCGCTGGTCGGGCGGCCGGCTCCGCGGATTGCGACAGGTCCGCTGGCGGTCCACTACTGCGCGCGGTTCGCCGGCGCGACGCTTCGGGAATACGCGACGGATGCCCGGGTGCTGGCGGAGTCGGTCATCCGGTATTACGAGCGGTTCAAGCCCGATGCCGTCTGGCTGTCAGCCGACACGTGGGTCAGCGCCGAGGCTATGGGCGTTCCTGTGGGAGCGACAGCAGACAACCAGCCGTTTGGCAGACTCGGGCCGCCGTGGATCCGAAGTGCGCGCGACATCGGCAGGATCCCGCCGCCGGATCCCGGCGGGCAGGGGCGCTACCCGCTGATGCTCGAAGCCCTCAGCCGAATCGTCAACGCCCTGGGGCCGGGCGTTTGCGTGGTGGCCTGCCTCGATCAGTACCCGTTCTCGCTGGCCGCCGCCCTGGCCGGCCTCGAGCAGACAATGGTCCGCATGGTGGATGATCCCCCGTTTGTCGCGGCGCTGATGGAACGGTGCCTCGAATACGGCCTGGCCTACGGGTGCGCCCTCGCCTCGGCGGGGGCGGATGTCCTGAGCGGCGGGGATTCGCCGGCCGGCTTGATCGGGCCTCGGCTCTACCGCGAGAGGGTGTGGCCATTCGAGCGGCGTCTGATCGCCGGGCTGAAGTCGATGACAGGCAAACCGGTGTCGCTTCACATCTGTGGCGACTCGACGCCGCTGCTGGCCGACATGGCTGCCACGGGCGCCGACATCCTCGAGATCGATCACCAGGTCGACATCGGCCAGGCGTGTCGCGTGGTTGGACCGAATGTTGCGTTGTGGGGCAACCTCGATCCGGTCGCCGTCCTAGCCCAGGGCAGCATCGCCGAGGTTGAAGCGGCCGCCCGCCGGGCGATCGAGACCGTCGCGGCGTGGGGGCATTCGCGGTTCGTCCTGAGTTCCGGATGCACCCTGGCGGTCGAGACGCCGCCTGAGAATCTCGATGCGATGATCGGGGTCGCGCGAGAGGGGACATGACATCGCGCGTGAGCGAGTCCGGTTCCGACCCTTGTTTTCCCCTGTCCGGGCGCGGTTTTGCCAACTAGCCCGGATCCGGTTCAGCGCGCAGCATGTGATCGATCCGGGCTAGGCAGGTTAAAAAAAAGCCGACAACACCAAAGACAATCTATGAGCAAGACTCCTCCTCTGCGGTTGGCCTTTCTGGGCTGCGGGGCCCGAGGCACCACCTATGCACAACTGGCAACGCGCCGGCCCGATCGATACCGCATCGTGGCGGGCGCCGACCCGGCGTCGGAACGGGTCGAGCGGATGCGCGCGGTATCCTCGAACCCGGATTTCCGCGGCTTCGCCGACGGGGCGGCCATGCTGGCCGAGGGGAAGCTGGCGGACGTTTTGGTGATTGCCACGCAGGACCATGGGCATTTCGAGCCTTGCCGGAGGGGACTCGAGTTGGGCTACAACATCCTGATCGAGAAGCCGATTGCCACCCGCGTCGAGCAGGTGCTTGAAATCGAGCGCCTGGCGGAGCAGACAGGTCGGCGGGTCATGGTGTGTTTTGTCCTCCGTTTCGCCGCGTTCTATCGGAAGGTGAAAGAGATCATCGATTCGGGGAGGTTGGGCGAGGTGTCAGGCATCCAGGCCAGCGAAGGTGTGATGCCGTGGCACCAGGCCCATTCGTTTGTGCGCGGCCACTGGGCGGTCGTGGGCAAGAGTTCGCCGATGCTCCTCTCGAAATGTTGCCATGACACCGATGTGCTGCATTGGCTCGTCGGGCGGCGTTGCCTGAGGGTGGCCAGTTTCGGCTCGCTCGAGTTCTTCCGACGCGAGCGGGCCCCCGCGGGCGCGCCCCAACGATGCACGGACGGGTGTCCGGTGGCCGAGAGTTGCCCATACAACGCGCTGCGCTATGCGGGCGACCGGCGCGTTCCCTGGCTGGGAATGGTGTACGACCGGGCGGCGTCCGCAACAGCCGACGAGATTGTCGACTGGCTGCGGACAAGCCCCTGGGGGCGATGCGTCTACCGATGCGACAACGATGCGGTGGATCGCCAGGTGCTTGGGCTCGAGTTCGAGGGCGGGATTACGGGGACATTCACCATGACGGCCTTCGAAAACGGGCGGCACATCGAGGTCTATGGAACCAAAGGCGTGCTCAAGGGCGGCGAGACCTATCGGCACCATTTCGGTGCGCACCTGGTCTTTCTGCCGCACGAGGGGGCGCCAGAGCGCTATACAGTCCAGGCGGAGGACGGCGGCTACGAACTGCACGGTGGCGGCGATCCGGGCCTGATCAACGCCCTCTACGACGAAATGACAAGACCGGCGGGCGAACCGTTGCAGGCCGGCATCGACTCGACGGTCCATAGCCATGTCCTGACCTTCGCCGCCGAGGAAGCGCGATTGACGGCGCAGACTGTGGACGTGGCCGAGTTCGCCCGGAGAATCGCCCCTCCGAGAGCGGGGTGACCCGAAAAAGAAACATCCCCTTGACAGTCTTTGTCGCTGCCTGCGTCGCTCTCTTCGTCGACAGGCGGTCAGCGCTGATTCCTGTCCTTGGCGGGGCGAGATGGCGCGGACTGACGTCCACGGCTACGAGACAGTGGTTCATTCAGAGCGTTGACATTCAACGGTTCAATGCGCACGGGAACCATGAACCGGAAACACTCAACGTCCAGCTCTGACCTCTGACCTCTGACCTCTGACCTCTGACCTCTGACCTCTCCAGATATCAGCCGAGACTTCGGCTACCGATCCAGGCCCGTGGCGATGCGGTAAAGATGCACCTCCCAGGGTTTGAACGTGTCGCGAAATGCGCCGTTGCCGAGGGGCAGCGCGCGGTCTTCGTCAAGCACATCGACGCTGGCCTGGTCCGGCCCGTCCTTCACGGTGAAGGTGGCGGTGGTCGAACCGTCGCGCATCCCCACGGCAAAAACGTACAACACATCGCCCAGACGCTTGGCGAGCGTCGCCACCCGAACATCCGGATCGTCCGTAGCGACGCGCACGGCATCGGCAAGTGAGGGCTGGTTCAAGACCGGCGCGAGCCGATGGATCTGCTTGTTGAGCGCCGTGACGGCCGCCAGCATCTCCGGGTCGCTCAGCAGGGCCGCTTCACTGAACTTAGGCTCCCACTCATGCACGAAATAGATCAGGCCGTGCGAGCCGTGAATGAGCGACATCCAGGCCTCGGCCCGAACATCCTGGGGCGTGGGCTTGGCGGTCGGATGCGAAATGCGGGTGCATTCGAGACAATTCCAGACAATCCGGCGTCCCTCCGTCCACGACACGAGCCGCTCCACGCCCCGGGCGACGAACCACAGTTTCCCTGTGACCGCCGGGCGGTCGTGCACCACAGGGTAGATGTCGAACGACACGATATCCCCGCCTTTAACGTACTGCAGGTAATCCTCGGGGTGATTGGTTCGGACACCGCGTCCGTGCCAGCCATCCCAGGCCACCCCTTGGCCCAGATTCAGCAGAACGGGCCGGGTCGGATCGACGGCTCGGATTCGCCCGTAATCCTCGACGATCTTCTCCGGCGGGATGGGCGGGCCGTAGCCCTTGCCCTCGCCAAGCGACTGGGCATTGTCCGGTTCGTCACCGTGCATCCAGCCGATGATGGTCGGATCGTCGAGGTGGCGCCGTCCCACGGCGTTCTGGTCGCAAATGACTTTCATGTCCGCCGCCCGCAAAGCCGCCAATTGCTCCTCGGTCGGCCCTCGCCACAGGCCGACGTAGGTGTTGATGCCGGCGGCGCGGTACTGGGCGGCTCGGGTTGGAGACTGGAGCCACACGGCGATTGGAAAGTAGTCCGGGGATGTAGAAGGCCCGTTCTTCCAGACCGAATAGTCCGCGCAACGGCCCGCGGCCAGGAAAAACAGAAAGACAAACAAAGATCGCGACAGAGGCGGTGTCGGTGCAAACCCTGTTTTCATTGCAATTGGTGTACCGGAATGGCGCGGGTGATTCATGGGAAACGTTCACATTCAACGGTTAAATGCACACGGAAACCACGAGCCCGAAACGCTCAACCATCAACCATCAACCATCAACGCTCAACCATCAACCAGCCTTTTTACACCTTCCAGGGGCCGCGTTCTTCATAGTCACGCCAGGAATTGGCTTCGGGGTCGCCGATGAACTGTTCGGTTTTGGGATCCCATTTGAGCGCACGTTTGTTCCAGTACGCCAGGTTGCCCAAGTGACAAACCGTGACCGAACGGGCGCCGACCTCGACATCGCAGATCGGCCTCTTCCGCGTCCGAATGCAATCGACGAAGTCCTTGTAGTGATTGTTGCTCTTGTAGAGCTGGACAGGCAAGGCGTCGAAATCCTCCTTCTCGAGCGATTCGGGTTCTGCCTTGAATCGGCCGCGATCGACACAGACCTTGCCTTCGGTCCCCACGAAGACCACCCCGAAGTTGTAGTCCTTCAAACCGCCGTGAATCAGAACACTTCCGTTGGCGTACGTGTACCTGAGTTGCTTGATGTCCTTGCCGTCCGGAGGCGTGATCTCGACCGGGCCGCTCTCGTCCATTCCCAGCCCCCACTGGGCGATATCGAAGTGATGGGCGCCCCAGTCGGTCATGCCGCCGCCCGAATACTCGCGATACCCGCGCCAATTCGGGAAGTGGGTGTGGACGCCGCGCGGGCTGAGGACGGAGTTGTAGGGGCGTTGGGGCGCCGGGCCGAGCCACAGGTCCCAATCGAGGCCCGGTTCCATCGGTTCCTCGGGCAGATCGCACCATTTGCTGGGGCCGCCGACATTGGCATAGACCTCCTTGATCCGCCCGATCTTGCCATTGCGCACCAGCGTGCAGCCCTTCCAAAACGAACCGTCGGAACGCTGCATCGATCCGGTCTGGAAGATGCGGTCGTTCTTGCGGACCGCGTTGGCCATGGCGCGCGCCTCGTGGATGGTCAGCGAGAGCGGTTTCTCGCAATAGATATCCTTGCCCGCATTGGCGGCGGCGACCACTGGGTAGACATGCCAGTGGTCGGGGGTCGCAACCACCACGGCATCAATGTCTTTGCGTTGGAGCAACTCGCGAAAATCCGTGTATGCCGCGCATCCCTTGAAGGCCTTGTCCTGCTTGGCGGCATAAAACTCCTCGACCTTCTGTTTGTGGTGCTCGCGGCGTGTCGTATCCACGTCGCAGACAGCCACCACCTGGACGGTGCCGTGAGGGAGAAAGCTGTTGAGAAGGTGGCGGCCTTGTGTCCCGACGCCAATGAAGCCCATCGCGATGCGGCTGTTGGGCTGGGCGCCGCTCTCGGCGGACCAAATGCGGCCGGGCAGCACGAGGGGGGTGGCCAGCGCGGTGGCGGTTGCGGTGCGGAGAAACGAGCGACGGCTGAGATTCGAGGATTGAGGCATAGACAATTGCTGGGTCTGACGCTCGGCGGGTCGGGCGGATTCAATCGGAAGACGAGCTCGCTGGGCTCCCGAAGGAAGTCTCGTTTGAACCAAGTTGAGGGCGCCGGGTCCGGAGACCCGCCCTACAACCGCTGCATTCTGCGGTGCTGTAGGCCGGGTGCCCTCACCCGGCGTCCAGGCCCTGAACGCAAAGTGAGACTGCTGTGCTCCCGAAGGAACACTCCCGAAGGAACACTTGACTTCCGGCATCCGTTGGGACGTAGTTGCGACAGAAACCAACCTCAATCCAGCAACGTACGCGCGCGTTTTATGTATGCTTCTGCCGTGACCCGGAACAGCCCGCTGCCTCGTCTGCACGCAGCGAGGCTGGGCTTCACACTGATCGAACTGCTGGTTGTCATCGCAATCATCGCGATCCTGGCATCGATGCTCCTGCCGGCCCTGGGAAAAGCCAAGCTCAAGGCAACGTTCGCCAGTTGCGCGTCCAATCAGAAGCAACTGGTGCTCGCGTGGCAGATGTACGCCCTCGACAGCGAAGACACCATGCTCCCCACTTCCTACCGGGGCGAGTTGGGGCAAATGGACCTCTACGCAGGC
>CAYPUR010000224.1:0-7910 GCA_964413865.1 uncultured Verrucomicrobiota bacterium | reverse complement strand
CCGCGGTGACCTGGCGATTCCAGACGGCCAACTGGGCCCCGAGTTGTTCGATGTCGGCGATGAACCCGGGTCCGAGGACCTTCTCCTGGTCCGCAAGCTTGCGTCCGTTGCGGCTCGAAGGCGGCCCCAACGCCCCCAAGACAAGGTCCGGCGCGACGCGGCGGGCGTCCCGGACGAATCCCCAGTCGAAGGATTGGACCACCAGATCATTGAGCCAGCCGCGCTCGCGCAGCAGGCGCACCAAGGCCGGCGCGTCTCCTCCTTTCCGTTCGATCAGCGTGACGCCGCCCGCCTGAATGGTCTGGATCGACTCGACCAAAGTGGGCAGTCGCGTCCCGGCGTACGCGGGAGAGAACCAGCGCCCGGCATCGAGGGACGTGAGCTCGGGCGCGTTCCGCGAGGTGACGGCAATCCCCTTCCCGCCCCAGCGGTTGGTGGCGTCAGTGGTTCGGTCGAGTGTCCCGTCGTGGATCACCACAGGCACACCGTCCTTGGCGTGGTAATAGTCGAGCTCGATCAGATCGGCGCGCGCGGCCAGCGCGAGGCGGAACGCCGGCAGCGTGTTCTCGGGCGCCTGCTGGCTGAATCCGCGATGCGCGATCACCAGCGGCCCGGGCTGGGCAATCAGCCGCGCCGCGGCCGAACTCGCCCGCGGCGCGTCCGGGGCGCCGGCAATCGCGTGGAGAAAGAACGGCGCGCCAAACAGGGTCGTCGCAAGGATGGCGCGCCCCAAACGATCAGGGGCCAAATACTCGATCATGATGTTGTCCTGTCACTCTAGCGATCGAGAGTGAACATGCAAACCAAAGCGCGGTGTCATTGACCGCGGGAGGTCATGGCCTGCGCCAGGCGCCACGCGCCGGCCCGCGCTTCGGGAAACGAGCCCGGAGACAGGCTGTCAGAGCGGCGCGCGAGCGGGATCGAGGGCGACGGGCCGGTACACGCAGACCAATGCCGGGGGGAAATTGAGGAGGACAAGTTCGCTGCCGACTTGCTCGAAGGCATCGGATGGCGGCTGGCCGTTGAGGACCCGATAGGTGAACTGAATCCAACAGCCGCCGGGATCGAGGATCGCGCGGATACACGCAGCGAGCCGGGCGACATGGTGCGCGGGGAAGTTCTTGAGCGGCAGGCTGGACACCACGGCGCCGAACCGCTCGCCCGGGAACAACGCATCCAGTTCGAGGGCATCGCCGGCCACGAAGCGCGCCTGGGAAAACCTCTTGCGGAGGACTTCGGTCAGACGGGGCGACTTTTCCACCGCGATCAACCGGCGAGGATCCAGTCCGCGGGCCAGCAAGGCCTCGGTCACCACGCCCGTGCCCGGGCCGAGTTCGAGCACTGGCCGTCCGATGTCTGCAGGGAGCCGTCGCGCCATGGCTCGAGCCAGGGCGCGTGAGCTGGGCCACACGGCGCCGATTTGGAGAGGATGCCGCACGAGCTCGGTGATGAAGGCTCGGAGCGGGTGGGCTCGATCCGATTCCCGCGCGGAGGCGCGGCTGGTGTCCAGGCTTGGCATGTCAACAAACGAATTCACCGCAGTGTATCATTCCGCGAATCGCAGTGCACACTATTTCTCTTGAGCACGCCCGACGCGTGCGGTCAGGAGAAGGTCTGATCCCATGCGGCCCCATTCGATCTCCCGCAGCGAGACCACTGCAGGCCAATCGCCAAAGCCCGCTCCCGCCACGGCCTTTCGCCCGGCTGCCTCGCCAAGAACCTTCGGCGCGTAATAGAAAGCGACGCGCTGAACCAGCCCGGACTCGAACAGAGACGCATGGATCTCGCCGCCGCCCTCGACCAACAGGGCCGTGACCTCCTCACGGCCGAGCTGGCGGAGGATCCAATGGAGATCGAGCTTGGGACGGCAGTCGGATTGGCGCGCGACTCGATCCGGCGAGCCGCGGACACCGCTCCGTTGCATGACCTCTGGCGCAACGACGACATTGACCCGCCGAGCCAGGGCGTCCCGGCGACGAGCCGGAGCCATCGGGCCGACGTAGACGGTTGTCCAGGCCGCCCAGGGATCGCTGACCAGGCGGCAATCCAGAGGGGTGCGCGCGCGGGCATCCAGAACCAGCCGCCGAATCCGTTTGACTGGGGCCGAGGAGGCCCGGGCCCCGGCGCCTGCAAAGGAGTCGGTGGGATGTGCGATACCGTCACCCTCACCCGTCCCGCATAGCGGGACACCCTCTTCCATCGGATGGGAGAGGGACGGGGTGAGGGGGCTGTGTCGCGTATGGGGCGGACCCCTGAGCAAGTGGAGAGTTCCGGCAGATCGGATGCCGGCATCGCACTCGGGACCTTGGCCGGGCCGAGTTGCGCCCCTGGCTGTGAGGCTGGGATCATCCGCCAACACCGTGTTCACGCCCACCAGGATGGCATCCGCGCCCAGCCGCAACTGCATGGCGTGGCGGCGGGCGATTGCGCCTGTGATCCACTTCGATTCGCCCGTCGCCACGGCAATCTTGCCATCGAGCGTCATCGCGGCCTTGACGGTCACGAACGGCATGCGCTCGACAATCCAGTGATTGAACGACTCGTTGAGCCGCGCCGCCTCCTCGGCAAGCACCCCGTGCCCGACCTTCACTCCCGCCTGCCGCAGCAGATCGAAGCCTCGTCCCGCGTGGTTCGGATTCGGATCGGTTGCCGCCGCGACGACCCGGGCAATTCCCGAGCGTGTGATGGCTTCGGTGCAGGGCGGCGTGCGTCCCGCGGTGCAGCACGGTTCGAGGGTCACGTAGAGAGTCGCCCCGCGCACCGAACGCCCGCGCCGGGCTGCGTCGCCCAACGCCTCGATCTCCGCGTGTGGCTGCCCGGCGCGGCGATGCCAGCCCCGGCCAATCAGGCGTCCGCTCTTGACCAACACGGCCCCGACCATCGGGTTGGGCGACGTCTGGCCGCAGCCTCGCAACGCGAGGCGCAGGGCCAGGCGCATGAAGCGGATGTCATTCGAGCCGGCAGCGCGTCTCACCGTCCCGCGATTAAGCCCGGGACAGACCGTCAAGGCAAGGGTCGTGCTTCGCTTTTCCGGGCGTCCTGTTAGTCTCCTTGCATGAGGAAAACACGCGGATTCCAGATGGTTGTTGTCACAGCGCCGGATCTGAAGACCGCTCGCCGGCTGGCGCGGGTCGCGCTCGAAGCGCGTTTGATCGCGTGCGCCAGCCTGGTCCCCCGCATCGAGTCACACTACTGGTGGAAAGACAGGATCGAGTCGGGCAGCGAGGTCCTGTTGCTGATGAAGACCGCCGACCGGAGATTGCCGGCGCTCGAACGACGGATCATGGCCGAACATCCTTACGACACCCCGGAGTTCCTGGTGTGCCCAATCACGGGGGGCAACGCGCGGTACTTGGCCTGGATCGAGGCGAATGTCGCCGCGGGCCGGTCGTCAGAGCGCTGCCGAAGAACCGAACTCACTGACGGCTGATTCGGAACACGCGGCAACCCCAGCCCCGGCCCGGGGCTTTGGCTTCGGGCTTGGCCTCTCGATGTCACGTCTCGGGCAGGTAACGTTGGGCGAGCAGCACGGTCAGGAAGAAGGCGGCGAAGACCAGGGTCACGCTTGTGGAGTGGCCTCCGACCGCCAGAAGATCGACGAGGACGATTCCGGCAATCAGGCCGGAGACCGTCATCCGGATGTTGGGTTCTCTTTCGCGCAAAGCGTGGTTGAGCCAGGGAAGAATCCAGAGGCACAACAAGAGGCCCAAGGCCACCGCCACATGGCGATGCTCGTCGGCATTGCTGATCCAGGCCAGGCCCAGAGGCACTGCCAGCAGGAGGAGCGGCCAACGCCGGATTGGGCCGCGGATGGCTTGACGGCGGGCGAACCAAGTGAGGCCGGCGACGTAGCATCCGATGGCGAGGCCGCTCCAGATGGCAATGCCCGCGAGGCCGTTGGGGGCTGCCGCGCCTGCCAGCAGGTAGAGCAGGAAACGGCAGAAACCGAGCAGCAGGGGGGACAGCTCGGTCGCCTTGTGAATGAGATTGTAGACAAAAATGGCGGCCGCGAGCATGAGCACGAGCGCCAGACTGGCGCGCGCGCCCAGCACAAGGATGGCGCCCCCCGCGATCAGCCAGAGAATGCCGAGCTGGCCCACGACATCGCGGGCGACGAGCCCGGCCGGAATCGGCCGGTTGGCGCGCTGTTGACGATCGAAGTCGACATCGAAGAAGTCGTTGAGGAAGGTCCCGCCCAGGTAAAGACAGCTCGCGCCCAGGCTGCACCAGAGCAAACGCGCCGGCGAGTGGGTGTGGCCGCCGCTCAGGAGCCAGCCCGCCAGGCAGTTTGACCACACAGTGGGCAGGCCGGGCAACCGCGCCAGGCTGAGAAACGTCCGCCCGTTTGGCCAAGTGTGAGGCATCTGTGTCGCTCTCGGGATTGATCGGTCGAATTCCCCATCCCGCGCGGCGAATAGCAAAACAGGACCCGGGAGAAATGCAATCCCCAGCGAGGCGCGTCTCTGTGACAAGCCTTGCGTTTTGCGGAGGATGCGGAAACTTTAGGCCCAGCGCGGTGATCAAAGGGTGTTATTTCTATGCCGCAGTTTACTTACAAGGCGCGCAGGCGATCGGGCGAACTGGTCCAGGACGTGGTCGAGGCGAATGATCGGCCCAGCGCCCTGGTTCAGATCGAGCGCCTGGGCTTGTTCCCCGTCATGGTCGAGTCGGCGCGGGGGAGCGGGGCGGGGCGGGCCGAGCGATCGGCGGGCCGGCCGCGTCCATCGGCGGCGCTGCTGCCTCCGGCGTTGCGGGAGTTGCTCCAGCGCAAGCGGCGTCCGAAGCTGCAGGAATTGGCGACGTTCACGCAGCAATTAACCAACCTGCTTCGGGCCGGCATGCCTCTGGCGTCGGCATTGAACAGCATGAGCTACCTGGGCACCAAAGGGATCCCACCCGAGGTGAGCCGGCAGCTCAAGCAGGACGTGATGGAAGGCAAAGGTCTTTCCGAGGGCATGGCCAAGCAGCCCGTCATCTTCACCGATCTTTACGTCAACATGGTCCGCGCGGGTGAGCAGAGCGGCGCGCTGGGCGATGTGCTGCAGCGCATGGCCACCCACTTCGAGCGGTTCGCCGAGGTCCAGCACAAGTTCACATCGGCCCTCATCTACCCGGCGGTCGTCTGCTGCGTGGGCGTGCTGATCATGATCTTCTTCATGACATTCATGCTGCCCCGTTTCATGACCATCTTCGACGGCATGAAGATGGAGCTGCCGGCGGCGACGAAGTTTCTGGTCGGCCTGAGCCGTTTCTTCTCCGGGTATTGGTGGACGATTCCCCTGGTGGCGGCGGCGCTGCTGATCATTTACAACCGATACAAGGCGACCGAGGCGGGCCGCCGGACGATTGACCGGTTCAAGATGAACGCGCCGGTCGTCGGGAACGTGGTTCGCCTCAATCTGTTCGGCCAGTTCGCCCGGACCCTGGGCACGCTTCTGCAGAATGGGGTGCCGGTGCTCACCGCACTGAAGATCACCGAGCAGGTCATGCCCAACCGCATGGTGCGCGAAGCCATCGCACACACGCGCGAAGAGGTGACCGACGGCAAGACCATCGCGCAGCCGCTGGCGCGCAGCAAACTGTTTCCCCAGTTGATGATCGATTTGATCCGGATTGGCGAGGAAACAGGCGATGTGCCGGGCGCGCTGAACAACGTGGCCCAGACCTACGAGAACGAGTTGAGCATCGCCCTGCGCGTCATGACGAATCTCATCGAGCCGGCGCTGATCATCGTGATGGCCCTGGGCGTCGGCTTCCTGCTGTTCAGCGTCCTTTCCGCCATGTTCGCGATCACCGCCAATATCGCCCGCTGATGAACGCCGCCGCAACAAACGCGCGGACGAGGGGATTCACCCTCTTCGAAATCCTGGTCGTCCTCGCCATCCTCAGCATCGTTGCCACCATCAGCGTCCCGTCCGTCGTCCAGGCAGCCAAGAAAAGCCCGATGCGCCAGGCGATGAGCGACCTCGAAGAGGCGTGCCGAAACGCCCGCATGCTGGCGATCCTGCAGGGCGAGCCGATGGAGATCGTCATTCGCGCCGGGGAAGGCTCTTTCACCGTCTCCCGCGCGTTCTCGGCCCCGTCGCCCGCGGCCGGATCGGACGCCATCGAAGGCAGCGTCAATGCCCCGGTCGAGCCCCAGCCGGCCCGTGCGACGCCCGCCGAGGTCGAGCCGTTCCGGGCCCGGATCCCGGCCAGCGTGGCCTTCAAGAGACTCCTGGTGAATCTCCAGGACATGATGGACGCCCCGGAAGCGCGTGTCCGGTTCTACCCCAACGGAACCTGCGACGCATTCACGGCGCACCTGCTCTCCGAACAGAACGAGGAGCGCAGTCTCACGCTCGAAATCACCACCGGCCGCGAGATCATCGAGGTGATCCGATGACACGTCTGCCTTCTCCGCCCAGGGCGCCGTCGGCTCCCGATCCCCAGGCTCGATCCGCACGGGGCGCAGCAGGTTCAGCCGGACGCGGATTCACGCTGCTCGAGGTGATGATCGCGATGGCGATCTTCTTCGGCGCGATTTTCGCCATTCTGGATCTTGTGACCCAGAACCTGCGCATCGCGCGGGGATTGAGCCTGGGGGAGATCGATTTCAGTTCCGTGGCGTCGGAGCTGTCACTGACCAACCGTCTCGAGGAAGGGACGATGTCGGGCGACTTTGGGGACTCGAAACCGGGCGCCTCCTGGATTGCGGAGACGATGCTCTATGCGTCCAACGGGTTGTTCCAGGTCGACATCACGGTGGATTGGCCTGAAAACGGCCTGGTGAAGCAGCGCACGGCGAGCGTTCTCCTGTACCGGCCGGCGTCGCGCACTGTGCGGGGGGGACGATGACGACCAGGGGGGCAAACCGGGGGTTCACCCTCCTCGAGATCATGCTGGCCGTGGTGATCTTCGGCATGGTCGTCACGGCCATCTACTCGAGTTGGTCGGCCATTCTCCGGGCATCGAGGGCGGGACGCGACGCCTCGGAGGACATGCAGCGCAGCCGGATCGCCGCCCGCACGATCGAGGACGCCCTGGTGTCCACCGTCATGTTCACCAGCAATCCGGGTTTGTATTCCTTTCTGGCGGACACCAGCGGCGATTTCGCGGCCCTCAGCTTCGTCTCCCGGCTGCCGCCCTCCTTCCCGGGCAGCGGCTATTTTGGCGATCAGGTCGTGCGGCGCGTCGAGTTCACCGCCGAACCTTCCCCGAGCGGCGATCTGCAGTTGCTGCTCCGCCAGATGCCGATTCTCCAGACGAACGTGTTCGATCCCGACGAGCACACGATTGTTCTGGCGCGCGATCTCAGCGCCTTCATGATCGAGTTCTGCTATCAGCGCGGCAATTCCTACGAATGGGTCGAGGAGTGGCAGTTGACCAACCAACTCCCCAAGCTCGTGCGCTTCGCCCTGGCCTTCGGAAAGTTGCCGAACGGCACGGGCAAACCCAAGAGCGTGACAGTGCGCGCCGTGAGCCTGCCGTCCGCCGCGGTGCCGCGCGATTCGCAAGGCGCCACCGGCCCCGGAACATCCGCGCCGCCTCAGGAGGGCCCTGTGAACCAGCCCGCCAATGACCAGGCACAACGCCAGAACATCGACCAGCGGTTCGGATCGCCGGTGCGCGGGATCGGCGGCGGAGGGGGTGGCCTGTGACCGTGCGCCCCCCGCCCCGACACGCCTCCGGCGGATTCGCGATCATCGTCGTTTTGATCGTCATCTTCACGCTGGCCATTCTGGCCGGAAGCTTCGCCCTGGCCATGAAGGTCGAGTCGCGTCTGGCGGCCAACGCCAACAGCGATGCCGAACTCGAATGGTTGGGGCGATCGGGGGTGGAACTGGCGCGCTACGTCCTCGGGCAATCGATGGGCCAGCCGTACGCCTCGCTCAACCAGATTTGGGCGGGCGGCCCGGGCAGTGGCAACG
>CAYPUR010000223.1:6450-8057 GCA_964413865.1 uncultured Verrucomicrobiota bacterium | reverse complement strand
TTCCCCTCGCTCCACGACTGGACCTTTCGGACGGCTGGATCAAGACCTCTGTGGTCCAGTCCGCCCGCCAGACGCATGAACGCTCAACAACATCAAAACCGGGTCCAACAAACCGAACCGGAACTCTCCCCTCACGCGGACGCCTGCCCGCAGCCCGGGAAAACCAAACGCCAATCCTCGCCCATTACCAGCTTCCGCCTCGAACCGGACGAGGCGGAGCTTCTGTCCGAACGCGCCGCCCGTCTGGGGGTGAGCCCCCATGAACTGGCCCGGCATTACGTGGTCGAGGCGCTGGTCGCGTCCGAGGAACTTGCCGCGATCGGTACGTCCGTCAACGCCCTGCTTCAGGGAATGCACGGCCTGCGCCAGGACCTGACCCTCAGCGTCGAGGCGCTGCTGGCCTCCGCCGGCGAGGTCAGCGAGAAACAGGCGCACAGTTGGGTGGAGGCGAGCCTCAACCGCCATTGACTATGCTCTCGATCTCGAACCCGATGAAAAGCGCCGGCACCGCCGTCGCCTACTACATGGACGAACGCAAGGAGGACTACTACCTCAACGGCATCGACAAACAGGGCCGCTGGGCGGGCGGGTTGGCGGCGAGGTTCGGCTTGCAGGGAAGCCCGGTGAAGCGCGCAGAGTTCCGCAACGTGCTGGACGGCTTCTCGCCCGATGGTCAGCGGGCGTTGGTCCAGAACGCGGGCAAGACCAAGCGCGACGCCTGTTGGGACATGACCTTCAGCGTCCCGAAGGAAGTGGCCGTGCTTTGGGCGCTGTCGCCGCCGGCGACACGCCGCTTGATCGAACAGGAGGTGCAGGAGTCGGTTCAGGCGGTGTTGACGAAGGCCCAGGAGGTTGGCGGCATCTCGCGCAGCGGGCCGGGGGGAAAGGTCAAGGAACGGGCGGACCTGATGTGGGCCACGTTCTTCGAGGGCACTTCCCGTGCCCAGGACCCCCAACCGCACGTTCACGCCGTGCTGGTCAATCTCGGCCGCCGGCAGGACGGGAGCTTCGGCGCGCTTTACACCCCCAATCTCTTTCGATGGAAGATGCCCCTGGGGGCCATGTTCCAGGCGGATTTGGCCTCCCGGCTCACCCGCCGGTTCGGCCTGCGGATCGAAGCGAGGCAAGCCGGATTCGGGATTCGCGGTGTCCCCCAGGACCTTTGCCGGCACTTCTCGAAACGCCGGCAGGTCATCGAGCAGACGATGCGCGAACGTGGTGTGAGCGGCGCGATCGAGGCCAAGACCGCCGCCAAGGACACCCGTCCGCAGAAGGAGGAGGTCCCCGCCGACCGCCTGTTCGCGCACTGGCAGAAGACGGGCCTGAGTTTTGGCTGGAAACCCGAGCAGGTCATGAACCTCAGCCAGGGCGAGTGCGAGAAGCCCATCACCGTCGAGCAGTTCGGCCAACGGGTGCGCCAGATCGTCCAGGAAACCCCTCCCAAGCAACAGACGCGTTCGCACTTGGTCCGGGCCTCGGCCCGGGCAGCGTTCGAGCAGGGAGTGGATGGGGAAACGCTGTTTCAATCGTTCAAACAGCTCCGGATGTCCGACGGGCAGAGAGTGCTCTGGCAACCGCGTTGGCAGGACCGTGCGATGGCGCAGGAG
>CAYPUR010000223.1:0-6350 GCA_964413865.1 uncultured Verrucomicrobiota bacterium | reverse complement strand
TCGAACGATCGGCGTGCCGGCGATGCAAAGCGGACGCGGCGCGCCGAGCGTCAGAAGCGCCCCGCGGCGGAGAATGCCCGGACAGATGGCCGGAAGGAGGCGGCCCATGACCGGGCAGAGGCCAAACACGGCAGTTCGGCCAAACGGCGCAAGTTCATCCACCTCCGTTGGAAGGCCCTCTACGATAAGCGGCCATGGGTCCCCGAACAGAAGCAACTCGTTCACGTGCACTGGAAACAACCGTTCCGACGCGCCCTCTGGGGCCGCCTGCGCAACGTGCAGGTTCCCACCATCGGCATCGAACTGCCCCGCCTTGGCTTGGGTGCCCCCAAGCCCTTCGTACCCCGCTGGTGGTCCATCCGCTGGAAGAAGAACCTCATCATCGGCGAGTTGCGCATCCAGGATCGCGTCCTGTTCCGCAAAGCCCCGAAATGGAGTCCGCTCCATGGCCTGACCCTTCCGGCGTTGCGTTTTACGCTCCAAAAGTCTAAATGGACCTCGATGAAGGCGCCGCCGAAGTCCCGCAGACCCTCGAAGCAGGAGGGCAAATCGAAGGACCACGGCCACGCCCATTGAGGGCATGAAATTCGGCTGTCCAAAGCCGGGCTGTTCGGGGTTGGTCTCGTTCGGCGACCGTGAGTGTCCGAACTGCGGACAGACGTTTGGTCCCTTCACGCTGATCCGCCTTGGATGGCGGCGCTTCGCGCTCTGGCTGACTCGGATCACGGCATTGCAGTGTCCCGTCTGCCATCGCCCCTCGCCCCTGCGTGCCGCCGCCTGTCGGTACTGCGGCCAACCGATGACTATTGCCGTGGCCGCGGAAGTCGCGCTCACGCCGCTCCGCACCCGCTATCAGGAAGTGGTGGACCGGTTGGGTCCACGGGGAATGCGGCGCCTTCAATGGGGCTACTTCCTTCTGAGCCTGGCCCTCCTTTGGTGGCTGCTGGGATACACGGAGACGCATCACGCAAAGGACTGGATCGAGAATGCGCTCTTGTCGGTCCTCTACCTGGCGGTGTTCGGTCTTCTGGCGGCCGTGTTGACCTCGCGCCCCGATTGGGTCTCCTTTGTGCGGCGCACCTCCCGGTTGACGAAGTTGGCGGTGGTCGTGAACTCCCTGACGGTATTGCTGCTGGTTCAGAATCTCATCGGGGTGTGGAAGCAGCGTGCCCAGATCCTCGCGGGCCTGTTCGTTGTGTTCTACCTGGCCGCCTGGGCGTTGTGCCGCCTCCTTTGGCCTCAGTACCTTCGAGCCGCCAGCATCATCGTCGGCGCAAGCCCGCCCTTTAACGCGACGGATCCGCAGGGCCGCGATGTCCAATCCGAATGAGCCAGCATCGTTCATTCTGGGATTTGTTTGGGGATGTCCCACGCGAGCCACGAACGAGTCGGTCGGTCTTCGACCTCTTTGCTGCTCCGAACTCAGCGGCCGTGTGCACTGGCGGGGAGGGTCCGCCCCAACCCCCGCCACCGTGTGCTCTTCACTTCGACGAGCGCCTGGTCTATTGGGCGATGCGGAACATGCCCATCCGCGAGGCACCCAAGCACTTCATGATCCTGGGGGCGGTCGGCTCCGGCAAGACCACCGCGATCGATCTTTTCCTCCAGTCCATCGCCCCACGATTCCGCGCGGATCGCGCCGTTCCCGAACAACTCATCATCTACGACGCCAAACGGGACATCCTGCCCACCCTGGCCAGCTACGGTCTGGGCCCGGACCAGGAGAACGTGTGGATTCTCAATCCGTTCGACAACCGTTGCGCGGTCTGGAGCCTGGCCGATGCGGCGCAAACACCGGCCATGGCGCGCTACATCGCCACGGCGCTGGCCCCTGAGGAGAAGAAGTCCTCGGCGCCGTTCTTCGCCACCGCCGCCCGCGACTTGCTGACCTACGTGATCTGGGGCCTCAACCGCCGCCGAGGCAACCGCTGGGAGTTCCGCGACTTGCTCTGTGCCGCCGACTCGAAAGAGCACATCGAAGCGATCACGGCTCAGCACCCGCGGGCCAAGCGCCTGGCCGCCTCCCTTCTCAACGACGAGCGGCATGCCCTGGGAGTGCTCTCGACGCTCACGACCAAGCTCAGCCGCTTCGAGGAGGTGGCTGGCCTGTGGCATAGCCGCCCCTTGGCTCGGCGCTTCTCGGTTCCCGAGTTTCTCAGTCGCCCCGGCGTCCTGGTGCTCGGCTGGGACCCGGTCTTGAACGAGAGCCTTTGGCCCATCAACTCCATCATCTTGAAGGCTCTGGCCGATGAGATCCTGCGCGGCCCGCGCAAGCGTCTGCCCCGGCATTGGTTCGTGTTCGACGAGTTCCGGGCCATGGGGAACGTGGATGCCATTCACCATCTGCTCAACCGCGGGCGCGACAAGGGAGTCTCCGTATTGATCGCCCTGCAGAGCATCGAGGGGTTGATCGAGGTTTACGATGACCACGCCGCGGCCGACATCCTCAGCGCATGTGCCCACAAAACGGTGCTCCACGTCGGGGATCCCAAGTCAGCCGCCTGGGCCGAGGACTACTTCGGGAAGATCCGCCACACCGAAAGCACCGTCAGCGAGACTTTCGGCGGCAAAGACGGTCCGACGACCTCGATCCAGTACAAACTCGAGGAACGCTCGGTGTTGTTGGCCTCCTATTTCATGAGTCTGCCCTTCACCGGCCCCGGCCGCCCGTACAAGGCGGTCCATGATGTCCCCTGGTTGGACCGAACGATCATCACCGAGCACTGGTTCGATTACCTCAATGCTTGGCGCCCGCTACCCCCCGAGAAGGTGGACGCCTTCGAACCGCGCCCCGACAAGGAAGAAGAAACGCTCAAGGAGTGGACCCCGGAGGAGGAGAAACTGTTCAGCGTGGCGCCGTCGAGCAAGAGGAAGCGGCGACCGCGAAAGGCTCCCGAGGGCAAAGGTGAACGACGGCTGCCCTCCCCGCCGGGAACCTCGCCCGAATTGCCGGGATTTGACACCACCGACCTCAATCCCTGAACTGCCATGGAACAACACCCAACCACATCAAAGCGCAGCAAACGCCGAGGCACTTCACTTGGCACCGCCTTCTTTCTGGTTTTGGCTTTGGCCATCCTGGTCATCGCCGGTTTGGCTGCCGCGCTCTATTACATGCGCGGCGAGCAACGCAAGAGCCAGGAGAAGCTGGCGGCCCTGGAACTCAAGGCCCAAGAGGCCGAGATCGAGCAGAAGGCCGCCGCCGAGAAAGAACGGCTCGTGCGAGCCCGGAACCGCCAAGAAGAAGTCCTTGGCCAAGCCCGCGCCGCCACCAACTCCCTGGAGAACTTGTTGGCCGAGATCAAGGAACTCAACGCCGGGGCGACGGCGCTCCGCTCCAACGAGGACGGGAAACGGGTGGCCTTGCATCCGGACCTCGTCGAGCGGGCGCGGGTGTTCTACGAAGTCCAGTTGCGGGATGCTCCCGCTGCCGCGGGCGCTATCACCCGCCTGGAGAACGCCCGCCGCATCGAACAGCAGGTGCGTTCGCAGGAGGGCACCGCCTACGAACCGACGCCCGACATCCTCGAGACCGCGCGCAATGTCGCCGCATCCGCCGAGCAGGATCGCGGCAAGGTGACCCAGCTCCGCACCTATCTCTCTGCGCTCGTTGACGAATCGAAGGTCAAGTACACCGAGGCCAAGCTGACAGCGGCTTCTCCCACCCTGGAGGACGCGATCAAGGCGAAGGTCACTGCGGAGGCTGCGGTCGCCCAGCAGACGCTTGCTGACCGGACAGCCGGGGCGAAGGAAGACGCGAACCGAACGCGCCATGAGGCGGAGGTCCGCAACATCACGGAAGAGGCCAAGCGCGAAGCCGAGAAGAAGGATTTGGAGATCCTCGAGTTGAAAGCCGCTTCGGATCGTGAGCGCATCGTGGCGGAAGCCGAACAGAAGAAGAAGGATGCAGACGCGGAGGACCAACGACAGAAGAAGCTCAGAGAGGCCCAGATGGTGGAACTCCGTCGCAAGGCGTCCGATCCTGCTATACAATCAAAACTCGCGTTTTTCACGACTCCGGGGACCTTCCAGGTTCAAGGCAAGAGATTCGTGCGGATTCCAGATAAGAAGCCGCTTTCCTGGACCCAACTCAGCGCCTATGGCGCACTGGATGGAACCATGGCCGGGCTCCAGAACCTGGTCGAGATTGCCGCCTCCGACCATGACACAGATCGTCCCCGCTGGCGCCTGAACCTGAAGTTCTGGTCAAACAAGTCTGAGACTCTGGAGATGGTTAAGGAGACTCAGCAACTCCTCAACGAACTCGGCCCCGTCCTCGTCGAGATGAAGCTGTTGGAACCGTAGGCCCTCGACAACCAGGCGCCACCCATCGCCGTCGGATCCGCCAGAGGGCTCAGCCCGGCGCCGTCTCCGGCCGTTGCCGACCGGCCACGGCCCCGGGCGCTGCCGTGCCCCACTTCCCGAACCAGTAGTAAATCGATTTGCGCGAGCGCCGGATGCCGTGTGCCTCCTCCAGCCAAGCCGCAAGGTGAGCCGCCGAGCGCCACCGGCCAGCCTTCAATCCGCTTCGTAACTGGCGCTGCAGTTTTCCGCCCGCGATTGGACTGCTCAGCCCCGGCGCGGTGTCGCGTTCCAGCAGTCCCGCCAATCCCCCGGCCTCGAACTTCACCAGCCAGTTCTGCAACGTCGACCGTGACCGCCCAAGTCGGATCGCCAGCTCGTCGAGGGTGTACTTGCCGGTAGCCGCCTCCAACGCGAACCGTGCCCGCTCGCGTTCCCGTGCATCCGCCAGGCTCCGGGACAGCCGCCGGGCTTGATCCTGGTCCGCCTCGCTCAATTCCAGCCGTGTCCGTCGCCGTCCCATGATCGCGCATCATCTCACATGCGACCGGGAAAGACAACGGAATATCCACCAATCCTCTTTCGGACATTGCTGGCGGACTCGACTGTCGCGCTCCGATTAGTCGAGCCGCAAACCAAACACTGGTTGCACGCGGTCTGCGGACGATCCCGCGCGCGAGGGGCGGCGCTGCGGCCCCGGGAAGTTGGTGCCCGCGGGTTGGTGAGGGGGTGGGAGAGGTTGCGCTGTCGGCCAATTCTCGCGAATTGGAGCCGCACGCGCAGCCGACCGACTAGCACGAAGCTGCCCCGTGCAGGAATCCGGCGCCCGACCGGTCCGCATTCTGTGCACCCGGCGCCTGGTTCGCTTTCCGGCATCCGGTCACGCCGCCCTGGAGCACCCCAAGAATCCGCACTCTTTCTAAAAAAAGTGCGAAATCTATCTACCATTTCTCTTTCAGACATGCTATGAATCTCCTTGTTGTTCAACTTTTCTTGGAGGAATTCCCATGACCAGCATTTGCACTACCACAAGACGCGTCCCGTTGGGTCAGATTGTCATCACCCCCACCGCCCTCGACCGCCTCAACCCGCATGATGTGTGCGCCTGCCTGCGGCGGCATGTCCGCGGCGACTGGGGCGACCTCGACCCCCACGACGTCGCCGAAAACGAGCTCTCCCTCAGGGAGGGGTTCCGGCTGCTCTCGGCTTACACGGACCGGAGCGGGACCAAGTTCTGGATCATCACTGAGGCCGATCGCAGTTCCACCTGCGTCTTGCTGCCTGAGGACTACTAACCAACCGCCGCCAGGAGGCACCCTGGCGGCCATTTCCAACTTGGAGAACATCATGATCACGACTTCGAAATCCCGTTGTTTCCTTGCCGGACGCTTTGTGATCCGGGCAAGCGCATTTCATCGGCTGGACTTGGCCGACGTCTACCAGGCCTTCTTTCGGCACGCTCGCAGTAGTTGCAGCCATCGCGGCGGCTTTCACCCGACCAACCGGCGAGCATCGTACAAAACCCGCTGCCGGTTCATGACCACCCACCTGGACCGGCACGGAACAGCGTTCTGGCTCTTGACCGAAGCCGACCTTTCACGGACCACCGTCATGCTCGCGGGTGAGCCTCTGCCGGCGGCCCGGAAACCTCGGCGCCACCCTCCGCGCTCCCAGCACGAGTCCCCAGCGGGAGAAGGCGGCCGAACCGCGGGCCGCGACGCCGTGCAGGTTTCAGGAAGCAGGCCTTCGCAGGAGCCAGAGCCACACCCGGAAGGAGTGGCAGCCGACCCGATCCAGACGGAGGCGCTGTTCCCCCTCGGGACCGTCGTCATGAGCTCCAGCGCCCTAAAACAAGTCGAACCCGCCGACGCTGACGCCTGCCTGCAGCGGCATGCTGTCGGTGACTGGGGCGAAGCTGGAGCACACGACCGGCGCGACAACGACCGCGGTCTGCGCGAGGGCGGGCAGTTGGTGTCGGTGCATCGAGACCGGAACGGAATCACGTTCTGGATCATCACCGACGCCAACCGGACCAGGACCACCGTTTT
>CAYPUR010000222.1:7805-8131 GCA_964413865.1 uncultured Verrucomicrobiota bacterium | reverse complement strand
CGGAGTCGAGCTTGATCCGGGCGGCGCCCAGGTTGTCGCGGAGTTGCGCCACATTGCGGACGCCGCAGAGCACGTGCGTGGCGCCCGCCTGGGCGGCCGTCCACGCGATGACCAACTGGGCAAACGAGGCGTGGTACTTGTCCGCAAGGTCCCTCCAACCGGCGAGGAGATCGAGCACGCGCTTGCGATTGGGCAACAGGAACCACGCGTTCCAATCGGCATTGCTCCGGAACTCCTCCGGCTTGAACACGCGGTCCATCCCCACTTTGCCAGTCAGCAGACCCTGTTCGAGTGACATGTAGGTCAAGGTGGCAATCCTGTTGGCC
>CAYPUR010000222.1:0-7795 GCA_964413865.1 uncultured Verrucomicrobiota bacterium | reverse complement strand
GGTCCCTCTCGGGGTCGCGGTAGAGCATGCTGTAGCGGAACTGGTCGCTGGCGATCGGACCGCAGGCGCAGTGCTCCTTCAGTTCATCGAGCGTGACGTTGCAGACGCCAAAGGATCGGATCTTGCCCTGATCCTTGAGTTTCAGCAGGCAGGCCATGGTGTCGGCAATCGGTGTCTTGTCCGGGGGACACGCGGGCCAATGGGTCTGATACAAATCGATGCAATCCACGCCGAGGTTCCGCAGGCTGCGATCGATCTCGATCTCGATCGTGTCAGGACGCAGGCTCCGCCGCATGATCCGTCCAGCCATCTCGGTGAAGAACGACCCGCGCTCGTCGTCGGTCCACAAGCCGCACTTGGTAGCCACGACCACTCGGTCGCGTCGGCCTTTGATCGCCTCGCCAACAACCTTCTCGCTCCGCCCCCAGCCATAGGCGGGGGCCGTGTCGATCAGACTGACCCCTTCGTCGATGGCCGCTTGAAGGGTGTAGATCGATTCGCGGTCGTCGGTGTCGCTGCCCCAGACCGTGCCGCCGCCCATGACCCAAGTGCCGAACCCGATGACCGAGGCCTCGATCCCTGATTTGCCGAGAGGACGATTCTCCATAATGAAGGCTATGATTAGACGTTTCGCCCTTTCCTCTAAACAACCTTGCCCCCCGAGTCAAGCCAAGGGTCTCGAGTGCAGCACTTCTGCCGCCCGATCAGGGCGCGCGGCCTGTTGCCCCGTCCGACACCTCTCGCCCCCGATAATAACTGACCGCATAGTCCTTGGCCGAGTCGTCAATGAAGCGCCAAAGACCGCTCGGGGCGGCGTTGGTCTGCAGCGGAAACCACTCGGCAAAGGATTCGTCCGTCACGTCGATGGCATAGCTCAAGCCGGGTTGCCCGCGAAGAAGCAACTCGAATTGGCCCGTGGGATGGAGCCCGACAATTTCGAGAGCCGGCGGGGCGTTCGATGTCGGCTCGGCGGTGATCCGGTATTCGTCAAAGAGGAGGTAGTTGGTGCCGGGTTTGCCCTTCTCGCCCAAGACCCACACCGCGTCCGCGTCGCTGAAGTCGAGGCGCGCCCCGGTTGTGGTGATGGGCTGGGAGTCGACGATCGACTCGCCGTTCAGGATGGCCTGCCACCGATTGTTGGCGAAGTCCATCCAGACCTCGAGCAGGTAGATGACATCGGTCTCGAAGAGGTATCCCGACGAGTAGAACCCTGAATCGTCATCAAGCGCGTAGAAGATCTCGAGACGCGAGTTGTCGAAATTCAACGTGAACAGCCGGTAGCCTTCCGTGTTGTAGATGCTCCATTGAAAATCGTCATACCGGTGATTGTCCGAGTCCACCACCTGCATGAGAACCGAGAACTGGAGCACCGAGTAACCCCGCGGCGGGGCGGTCACTCCGAGCGGACGCCACACCGTGAGGACGTCGTCCTTGGGAGCCGGAGCGGAGAAACCGATGAAGGCCTGCTGGCCGTACTCGGGAAAGAAATCGTCCACCAGCCCGCAGCCGCCAGAACCCTCGGCATACCAGCCCATGTCCTGCTCCCACAGCGCCAGGCCGGCCTCAGCCCGCGCGTAGCCCTCCGAGACCTCGAAGGCGGTCTCGTAAAGGACGCGTCGCTCAGCGGCCTGCCCGCGGGCCACACCCAACGCCAGGATCAAGACGCACGCAAGCAGGCCTCGAAGGCCTCGATCGGCGGTCGAGAACCCACCTTCTCCGCCTCGGCGCGCCTCAGCCTGCCAACACGTGCCGGCAGGCTGGCTTGCACCGCCAGGTCTTAAGGTCTCAAGTGCAGTGTGAAACAGATGCGCGATGCGGTTCATGACGGTTCAAAACGACGTTCGAGTCTAATGCGAGCCGGCAGACAACATGGCCTCAGCCCGGATGTTTCATAAAGCTTCGCGGAGTCTCACATTCGGTCTCTGCCCAGCGAAACACTCCGGTTTCATCCTATGTCGATTGGAAGATGACCTGCGTCCGCCCCAAAGTCAGTCGCGCGCCGTGCGTCCCCCAGCGGCACTGCCCCTGGAACTCGCACCGCTTCGAGGCGCCGACCGCGTCGGTGCGTTGACTGACGACCGCGATGGCGCACTCGACGACGGCGTCACAGACCGGCTCGGAGCCGACCGCGTCGGGACGCTGTAGGAAGGCGCCGCCGAACGGACCGCCGACGATCCACGGGATGGAGCGACCGAGGCAGGTCGTGTGGACATCGGCGGCCCCACAGAGGGAGACACTGTGACGGGAGCGGAGCGATAGATGGACCCTTGCTGTCCCGAGGACCGGGGTTGCGCACTGCTCGGCGCCGCCGACTGGGCGGGGCGGGATTGGCTGGGCGCAGCGCCACTCGCCGGCGTGCGAGAGGCGGGGCTCGTCTGCGGACTGCTCCGAGGCGCGTAGACAGGGGCCGCCGGAGTCGCGCTTCGACTGGGTGTGGCCGTTGAAGGCGCAGACCGTGTCGCCGGGCTGCGCGTTGGTGTTGCGGTCGAAGGCGCCGATCGGGTCGTGGGAGCCGACGGGCGGACATCTCCAGTCCCGGAGCTTGGCCGGGTGGCGGGAGTCGCCGGGACACGGTCCACGCGGCTCGGCTGGCTGGGCGCCGCTCTCGTCACCGGTGCGGGGCTGGTTCGTGAGGGTTGCGTCACGGTGCGATTCGCCTGCCCGGCAGTGACCGGCGCCGGGGCGGCCTGCGTCGGGCGCGTTGCCGGCGACGATGTCGCCGGCCGGGCGGGTTGTGGACTGTCGGTTCGGCCCCCACCGGAGATCATCGGCGGACGCAGCGGTGCGGTTGTTCCGGACAGGCTGCTTGCCGCGGGGGCGCGTTGGGGAGCCACACCCTGGCGGGCGTCCTGCGTGTGGCGCGAGACCGGCGCGCCTCCGCCGGCGGAAGCGGCTGTCGGCTGCGGCCGGTAGACCGCCAACTCCCGACCGTCGCGTTCGAGGCGGTCGGCGCGCCGCGGGGCGTTGGGTTCGCCGGTGACATCGCGGATTTGCACTTTGCGGATTTCGGTGCGGGTGACGGAGGTGATCCGGTTCGGAGCGATGCCGTGATTGACGATCGCGTTGTTTCTCCCGTGCTTGTAATCGTTGATCACCCTGGCGTTGTGGAACACGCTGGCGATCTCATGGCGCGGCAGCCGGTAGCGGTACGGATGCGGATCGTAGAAGTGCCGGTAGTGCACAAAGCTGAAGCAGTCCCAGCCGAGTCCGAAGCTGAATCCCACGCTGACCCGGGATCCGTGGAAGGTCAGGCCAATGCCGCTTGCCCATCCGCAGCCGGGCGGCAACGGCGCCCATCCGCAATAGGCGTCAGTGTACCGCCAGGTCACCCAGGCGGGCGCCCAGGTGTAGCCGGGGACCCAGACCCATCCGCATGCCGGGCTCATGTGCCACGTGCCGTAGTGGAATGGAGCCCAGCCCCACGAATAGCTCGATTGCCAATACCAGCCCCCGTCCGTGTACAGCCAGCGTCCGCCGTGGAAGTACGGACGCCAAAGAGGATCGACAACCGCAACAGTCGGACGCCAGCACCATCCATAGCTCGGGATCTCAACCCAGCCGCCGTACGGGGCCAGCGCGGTGTAAAAGTAGTTCTGAGTCACTTGGGTCACCGGCTGTGCGTAGACGGTTTCCCCACCTTGGGGGGGAGGCGGCGCAGGCGCAGGCGCGCTCTCGACGTAGACAGGCGCAGCCGCTTGCGCTGCCGCGGGCGCAACCTCGGTCGGAGCCGCGGGTTGGACCGGGGCCGCATCCGCCGGAACGGCCTGGGTCAGGGCAGCCCCTCGCAACGCGTCGCCGCGCGCCACCAGGGCGCTCAACACCTGCTCGGACAGCCCAACGTCCTTGAGGTAGATGATCTGGTCCGCGCTCAGATCGAAGGGGGTGTTCGACTTGGCGATGTACTCGAGCAGAACGGAATCCCCGACCTGCGCTTGGGCCAGATCCACCACTTCATCGACAACCGGTGGCAGTGGAATGCGTTCCGACGCAACGATCGCTGTCGGTGCCTCCGCCTGGGGCGCCTGGGCCTGAAGGGCCTCGGCCGATGTCGAGACGGCCGCGGGCGAGGCCGCCGCGAAGCTCTGGGGCGCGGCGAGCGGCGGCGGCGAATCCGGGGCATTGTTGATGACAACCTTGGTCAGGGGCGGCCCGTGGGACGGCTCCCGTGTGCAGCCGGAGAGACAGGTGAGACCCACGGCCAGAGCCAGTGCGCAGACGATTGAGCAGGAGGGGGCTTTCATAGCGATCATCATGTTGATGGTTGTTTGCCAGAAGGCCGATGTCACCGGACGGCGCCCGGCCATCCCGCGCTCAGGCGGGTGGATCGCACCGGTTCGATGGCATGGCTATCGTTCATGGACAAACGCGAATGGGTGACTTGCGTTTCCGATGGCGACTCCCTGCGTCCCCTGCCCTCGGCCGCCCTTCTCACTCCATTCGTGCCAATTGACCTCCGGCGCCCCTCGCATATTCATCTTCGATCCATTCTGTCCGTGACGTTTCAAAGGCAAGGGACTAAAACGGGACCCAACACTCAATCCTGAATTCAATCGCCATGATCGATCTCAAGCAGTTCGAAGTCTGGTTTGTCACCGGCAGTCAATCCTTGTACGGCCCCGCCGTGTTGCGCGAGGTCGCCGCCCACTCGCAAGAGATCGCAGCGGCCCTCAGTGCTTCCTCCGCCGTGCCCGTGCGCGTGGTTTTCAAGCCGGTCCTCACCACACCCGAAGCCATCGCCGCCCTCTGTCAGGAAGCCAACACAGCCACGGCCTGTGTCGGAGTGGTGACGTGGTGCCACACCTTTTCGCCGTCGAAGATGTGGATCAACGGGCTCAGGCTGCTCCGCAAACCGGTGCTGCATCTCCACACCCAGCACAACCGCGACATCCCATGGTCGACGATCGACATGGATTTCATGAACCTGAACCAGGCCGCCCACGGCGACCGCGAGCACGGCTTCATCATGAGCCGCCTGCGCATGAATCGCAAAGTGGTCGTGGGCCACTGGCAGGAGGCCGCCGTCCAACAGCGACTGGGCGCATGGGCGCGCGCCGCCGCCGCCTGGCATGACGCCCAAGGCGCCCGCTTCGCCCGCTTTGGCGACAACATGCGCGAGGTCGCGGTCACCGAAGGCGACAAGGTGGCCGCTCAAATCCGCTTCGGCTACGGCGTCAATGGGTACGGCGTGGGCGAACTCGTCCGCTGCGTCAGCAGCGTGACCGACGCTGACATCGATCGATTGACCAGGGAATACGAGCAGACCTACGCCATGGCGTCCGATCTGCGCGCCGGCGGCGCCCGGCACGCGTCGGTCCGGGAAGCGGCCCGGATCGAGCTGGGCCTGCGCGCCTTTCTCACGGCGGGAGATTTCAAGGGATTCACCGACACCTTCGAAGACCTGCACGGCCTGGCGCAGCTCCCGGGCATCGCCGTGCAGCGGTTGATGGCCGAGGGGTACGGATTCGGAGCCGAGGGCGACTGGAAGACAGCCGCGCTGGTCCGGGCCATGAAGGTGATGGCGTCGGGCCTTCCAGGCGGCACATCGTTCATGGAAGACTACACCTACCACTTCCACCCGGCTGGGGCGAAGGTCCTCGGGGCTCACATGCTCGAGATCTGCCCGTCGATCGCCGCGGGCCAACCCTCGCTGCAAGTGCATCCGCTCGGCATCGGCGGCAAGGCGGATCCGGTCCGCCTGGTCTTCGACACACCGGCCGGCCCCGGCCTCAATGCGTCGATCATCGACCTGGGCAACCGTTTCCGACTCCTCGTCAACGAAGTCGACGTGGTGCCCGCGGAGGCGCCGATGCCCAAGCTGCCCGTGGCCCGCGGCGTCTGGGTCCCCCGACCCAACCTCGAGATCGCCGCGGCATGCTGGATTCACGGCGGAGGCGCCCACCACACCGGCTTCAGCCGGGCGCTCACCCGCGAACACCTCGAGGACTACGCCGAGATCGCCGGACTCGAGTGCGTGATGATCGGCGCCGACGCCACAGTCTACAGGATCAAACAGGAACTTCGCTGGAACGAAATGTACTATGCGTTGAGCCAAGGCTGGAACGGATGAAGCCATGCCTCATCGAACCGTCGTCCGCCCACACGACAGTGCCGCCCATTCCCTGGCGGAGACGCGGGTGACAGGGCCAGGCCGCGCCGGCACGACACGACATGGAGTGAATCGCATGAAACACAAATCCACCGCAGCAGCGAACAAATCCGACAAGGCCGCCCGCAACGTGCCGGCTCCTCTCATACATCCTGTCGTGATCTACCCCTTCCGCCAGCCCGCCGACTACTCCGATCTCACCGCCTTGTACGATCTGGTCGCGCGCCTGAACGGGGATCGGGCGCGGTATGCCCGCCCGGTGACCGTCCTCGACCGAAAGACCCATTTGGCCATGGAGGAGAACCAGGCCTTTCGGCAATTCAGGGAGCTGACCGTCGCCAAACACTCCGACGTGCTGGATGCCTGGTGCGTGGACACCTGCCAGATGTGGTATACCGGGCTCGGACAGGCCTGGGAACACGGCCGCTCCGACGATGTGTACTGGCTGATCCCCGGCGATTTCAACTACGGCACACCCATCGGACAACAGGTCCTCTCCCGACTGCACGACCTCCCCGAGATCATCCAGGAACTCGACCAGGATTTCTGCGTCGGCGAGATCGCCGCCGACCACAGCAACCCCAAGCAACTCATCGACACCTATGGCACCTTCGCCATGCTCTACAACTGGTTCCCGACCGAGGCGCGCGAAATCCGCCAGATGACCGAGCGCCCGCGCTCCGAGTTCTTTGCCATCCGGCACGCGTTTCTGGGCGAGGTCTTGCGGGATCGTTGGTACGCATACGAACAGACGCTCGTCATCCTGCTCAAGGCCGTCCTGGCCAAAAAACGGATCAGCCGCTTCTCGGTCGGCGACCTCTCCGACCTGCCGCAGGGACGCGAGTCGCTGGCCGCCGCGATGCAGGAAGTCGAACGGACGGAGCGCGTCCTAAGGTCGTTCTGGCGCGAGCGCAATCAACACAACCGCACCTGGTCCGTCGAGTACCGGGCCCTTGCCACGCAGTCCTCGGACATCCGGCGCACCGCGTTCACCATCCTCGAAAACCTGCTGAAGTGAGCGCTCACTCGAAACGACTTTGCCAATGACACACATGAGTTCCTTTGGGCCGCCGCGACATTCCGGCGCCAGGCAGACCCTCCGCGGTGTCAATTTCATCTGCAATGCGCCCCAGGCCCAGGCAGTCAGCCTGATCGGCGATTTCAACGGCTGGAAGCCGACCGCCAACCCGATGCGCCAACAACCCGACGGAGCCTGGCTGATCATGGTCGAATTGCGCCACGGCCACCATCGCTACGCCTTCTGGGTCGATGGGCAGTTGACTCTCGATCCGCGCGCCCAAGGCATCACCCGCAATGACCAGGGAGAACGCGTTTCGCTCGTCCCAGTGAGTTGAGTTTGGACCGCGTCGGTCCATGCCCCGGCTTCCCCATCGCCGCGCTGCCGCGGGGAACCGACGCCATCTCCCCCGCCGCAAGTGAACCCGAAGGACACCCAGGAGCAGCCCGAACATGCGGACTCGCAAAAGCGCGATTCCTTCTCTGCATATGCCGCCATCGCGGCAAACACCCCGGCGCGCTCCTCCGCCCCGCATATTCACACCCCGTCAGTGCACAGGGCGATCAGATTTCGCATGATGCCTGTACGGTCCCTCGCAAAGCGTGTGAAATAACCGGGCTAGCCCGGATTTCTCACCACTGGGAAGATGACAACGAAATCCGGGCTGGGGC